>NZ_JCAKNA010000007.1:0-141380 GCF_059515885.1 Acinetobacter sp. FY683
TTTTATTGGTTGAGTTTTTAAATTAAAAAAGAAAAGAAATACTAGTTTTTTAATTGATTTATTGTTTATTTGTTATTAATGGTTTGGGAAATTTATGTATATTTTTTATTTATGAAGAAATTTTATTAAATCTTTGATTAATATTGAAAATTTTATTATTCTAATGATAATAATTAAATGTGTGGCTTTAAAATGGATAAAAAGAAACTTTCCGAGCGAGATATATGCAGTAAATTTATTAATCCAGCATTAGAGTTAGCTGGTTGGAGTGCACATCAAATTCGTGAAGAAGTCACTTTTACCAAAGGTCAAATCATGGTTCGTGGCAAATTGCATACACGTGGTGAAACCAAACGAGCTGATTATATTCTTTACTATAAAAAGAACATACCGATTGCTGTGATTGAAGCCAAAGACAATAAACATACTTTAGGTGCAGGTATGCAGCAGGCTTTGGGTTATGCTGATGCCTTGCAAACACCATTTGTATTTTCAAGTAATGGCGATGGTTTTTTACTGCATGATCACACAGGCTTATTTCAGCCAAAACAAGTTGAAACTGAGTTAGGTTTAGACCAGTTTCCATCACCTGAGTGTTTATGGACACTCTATCAACAGCATCACGGGATTGTGAGCGAAGAAGCAAAAGAAATTATTGAATATCCTTATTATGATGATGGTTCAGACCGTACGCCACGCTATTATCAAACCAACGCCATTAACAAAACATTAGAAGCCATTGCACGTGGTCAAGACCGTGTTTTATTGGTCATGGCGACAGGCACAGGTAAGACATATACCGCCTTCCAAATTATTTGGCGCTTATGGAAATCAGGTGCGAAGAAGCGCATTTTATTTTTAGCCGATCGTAATATTCTGGTTGATCAAACTAAAAATAATGACTTTAAGCCCTTTGGTGACAAGATGACAAAAATCACCAAACGCTCGATTGATAAAAGTTATGAAATCTATTTGTCGCTGTATCAGGCGGTCACAGGTTCAGAAGAAGAAAAGAATATTTATAAGCAGTTTAGCCCTGAGTTCTTTGATCTGATTGTGATTGATGAATGTCATCGTGGCAGTGCCAAGGAAGATTCGGCTTGGCGTGAGATCTTAGAATATTTTAGTGCTGCGACTCATGTGGGTTTAACCGCAACACCTAAAGAAACAAAAGACACCTCTAACATCACTTACTTTGGTGAGCCTGTATATACATACACCTTAAAACAAGGGATTCAAGATGGTTTTCTTGCACCTTATAAAGTGATTCGTATTGATATAGATAAGGATTTGCAAGGGTGGCGACCAGCTAAAGGGCAAAAAGATAAACACGGTAATGAAATCGAAGATCGTATCTTTAACCTAAAAGATATGGATAAAACACTTGTCCTCGAAAAGCGTACAGAGTTAGTCGCTAGAAAAATTACAGAGTATTTGAGCAGTACTGACCCGTATTCCAAAACCATTGTATTTTGTGACAATATCGACCATGCAGAACGGATGCGTCAGGCATTGGTCAACCTGAATCCTGACAAAATCAAAGAAAACCGTAAATATGTGATGCGGATTACAGGCGATGATGAAGAAGGCAAGGCTGAGTTAGATAGCTTTATTAATCCTGAAGAACGTTATCCTGTGATTACGACGACATCCAAGCTTATGACCACAGGTGTTGATGCACAAACCTGTAAATTGATCGTGTTGGATCAACACATTCAATCCATGACTGAGTTTAAACAGATCATTGGTCGTGGTACTCGTGTCAATGAAGATTTCGGTAAGTCGTGGTTTACCATCATGGACTTTAAAAAAGCCACTGAGCTGTTTAGCGACCCTGCATTTGATGGTGAGCCTGTAGTGATCTATGAACCGAAAGGTGATGATCCTATCGTACCACCAGAAGAAACAGAGGATTCTGAAGGCGGTGATGACACAGCGCCAAAACCTTTTGATCCACCATCAGGTGGGGATGAGGACGATGATACTGAAGGTGAACCACCGAAAAAATATGTCGTGAACAATGTGCCTGTCAAAGTCATAGGCGAGCGTGTTCAGTTCTATGATAATGATGGCAAGCTTGTTACCGAATCCCTGAAAGATTACACCCGTGAGCATATTTTGAAGGATTATGAATCCTTAGATACCTTCTTGAGAAAATGGAAAGGTGCAGAAAAGAAATCACTGATTATTGACGAATTTCAAAAGCAGGGTGTGATTTTTGAAGCATTGGAAGATGAAGTCGGCAAGGACTTCGATGCGTTTGATTTAATTTGCCATATTGCCTTTGATCAGCCAGCATTGACCAAAAAAGAACGTGCTAACAATGTCCGTAAGCGCAATTACTTTACCAAATATAATGAGCAAGCCCGTCAAGTCTTAGATGCACTACTTGACAAGTTTGCTGACCAAGGCATTAAACCAATTGAAGATGTACAGATTTTAAAAGTGCCACCGTTTAATCAGATGGGGTCATTGATAGAGATTATTCAATCGTTTGGCTCGGTTGAAGAATATACAAAAGCACTGAAAGAACTGGGTAATCAACTTTATGATGATGTGTCTTAAGGACGCATTCTGCTACACTCATCTGCAAATTTAATCTAATGATTTGAAGTCGAATTATGAGCATTTCGGGAACAATTAAGTCTATTCAAGATACCATGCGTGAAGATGTGGGCGTGGATGGTGATGTACAACGTCTAGGTCAGTTGGTGTGGATGTTGTTCCTGAAAGTGGTGGATGACCGTGAGACTGAAGCAGAAACTTTGGCGCTCTTAGAGGGTCAGACCTTTAAGTCTCCAATTCCTGTAGAATTTCGCTGGCGCAATTGGGCAGCCAACGATGAAGGCATCACAGGCGATGCTTTAAAAGACTTTATTGATAATCAACTGTTTCCACGCTTACAAAATCTAGCACAAGAAAGTGATGACCCACGTGCCCGTGTGGTTCAAGCAGTCTTTGCCGATGCCTATAACTATATGAAGTCAGGTGGTTTAATCCGTAAAGTGATTAACCAAATCCAAAAGGGTTTTGACTTTAATAAATCATCTGAACGTCACGCTTTTGGTGATATTTACGAGCAATTGTTGCGTGATCTGCAAAATGCCAAAAACTCAGGCGAGTTTTATACCCCTCGTGCAGTCACCACGTTTATGGCACAGATTATTGATCCAAAATTAGATGAATCTGTGCTTGATCCTGCATGTGGTACAGGGGGATTTTTAACCTCTGCTATTGAGCATAAGCGTGAGCAATATGTAAAAAATGCCGATGATGAAAAAGTCTTACATGACAGCATTTACGGCATTGAGAAAAAACCTTTACCGCATTTGCTTTGCACCACCAATATGATTTTGCACGGCATTGATGTGCCTGTAAAAATCCGTCGTGACAATACCTTATCTTATCCATTGATTTCATGGACAGCAGATAAGCGTGTGGATGTAATTCTGACTAACCCACCATTTGGGGGGACGGAAGAACAAGGCATTGAGAAGAATTTCCCGTCTAAGTTCCAAACCCGTGAAACAGCCGATTTGTTTATGGTGCTGTTGATTCAGCTTTTAAAAGCCAATGGTCGTGCAGCCGTGGTTTTACCTGATGGCTTTATGTTTGGTGAGGGGATTAAAACTGCCATTAAAGAAGAGCTGATGGAGAAATGTAATCTGCATACGATTGTACGTTTACCGAAATCTGTTTTTGCACCGTACACTTCCATCAGTACCAATATTTTACTCTTCACCAAAGGCAAAAAGACCGAAGATATTTGGTTCTATGAGCATCAACTACCACAAGGCGTAAAAGCGTATAACAAGACCAAGCCGATTCAACTCAAAGAATTTGATTCATTAAAAGCATGGTGGGGCAATGAGGCTGACGGTTTTGCCAGTCGTGTTGAAAATGAACAGGCGTGGAAAGTTTCTAAGCAAGAGATTTTAGATCGTAACTACAACTTAGATATTAAGAATCCGCATCAAGCGGAAGAGGAAGTCAAAGACCCTGAGGAATTGTTGGCGCAGTATGCGGATTTACAGGCTGAGATCAGCAAAATCCGTAATCAGCTAAAAACGATTTTAGATGAAGCGTTAAGCCAATAATTTAGGGTGAATGAGATGACCAATGTAAAACAGCTCATTACAGAGCATTTGGATATTTGGCTGACTGCGGAAACAGAGAAAAAGTCAGGGCGTGGGCGTAGTTCGGGTTCGAGTGATACGATTTATGGTGTGCAGAAATTAAGAAATTTGATAGTAAACTTAGCAACAAATGGCAGATTAGACACTCATAATGTTAATGAAAATGCAGTTCGTCTTGATTCTTTAAATTTGGATTTTTCTTCTAAAAACAAGTATAAAAAAACGAAAGATGCAAAAGTTACTCCACCACATAAAAATTGGATAACAGCTTCTTTAGGTGAAGTTATAAAAATAAGTTCAGGAGATGGCTTAACAGCCAAGCAAATGAACCAAGAAGGTAAAATTCCTGTATATGGTGGCAATGGTATCACTGGATATCATGATCATTATAATGTTTGCAAACCGACTCTAGTCATTGGTCGTGTAGGTTACTATTGTGGTTCTATTCATATAACTCAAGATCAAGCTTGGGTAACTGATAACGCCTTTATTACGCAGTTTTCAGAAGAATGTTTTACTATTAGTTATCTAGATCTTTTACTAAAATCAATTGATCTGCAAGAAAATTCTAGTGCTACTGCTCAACCTGTAATTTCAGGCTCAAAGATTTATCCACTTGTGATCCTTATACCACCAATCGAAGAACAACACCGTATCGTTGAAAAAGTTGATGAACTGATGCAACTGTGCGATCAGCTTGAGCAACAACAAACTTTAAGCAGTGATGCCCATGCCACATTGGTCGATACTTTGCTTAAAGCCTTAACCGAATCGAGCGATGCCGATGAGTTTCAAGACAACTGGCAACGCATTGTGGCAAATTTTGATGTGCTATTTACCACGGAATACAGCATTGAGCAGTTAAAACAAACTGTTTTACAGCTTGCTGTGATGGGTAAATTGGTGAAGCAAGACCCAAGCGATGAGCCTGCAAGCGAGTTACTTAAAAAAATTGCTGATGAAAAAGCCAAACTGATTAAAGAAGGGAAAATTAAGAAGTCGAAGCCTTTGCCTGAGATTGCTGAGGATGAAAAGCCTTTTGAATTGCCTTGCTCTTGGTTATTCAGCCGTTTTGTAGAGATTAATGACATTCGTTCGGAGTTAGTGAAATCTACTGAGTTTTTGAGTAGTTATCAAATTGCTCCTGATATTATTGAAAAAAATACAGGAAAACTATTAGCTACTCGTACAGTAAAAGAAGCAAAAGTTACTGGACCAAATAATAAATTCTATAAAGGGCAAATCATCTACTCTAAAATTCGTCCTTCTTTAAATAAGGTGGTGATTGCACCATATGATGGTTTATGTAGTGCAGATATGTATCCAGTCAATACATTTATTAATAATGATTTTATGTTGTTATCTATTCTATCTGCACCATTTTTAGAACAAGTCAAACAGCATGAAAATCGATTGAAAATGCCAAAACTTAACTTGGACAGCCTTAATTCTTTTGTTGTGCCTATTCCACCATTAAATGAGCAAAAACGTATTGTAGAAAAAGTAAATCAACTTTTTTCTATGATTGAACAGCTTCAAGCTTTACAAAGTAAATTACAGAAAACCAAGCTCCATTTAGCAGATGCTTTGGTGGTGAATGCAGTGGAGGGAGTGTGATGAGCTGTCCTTCTAGCTATACACAATTTAAACGTGAAATGCCTGAATCAAAAGACGTGATAACATTGCTAAATTACGTTGAAGATGAATTAAAGGGAAAGGTAATCCATCATAGTGGGCATGGTGATGAAACGAATAAATTTGAAGGTGCTTTGACTTATCTATTTCCTAATGATACTGCGGTCATGATTGCTTTAAATAAAGGTTTACCAAGCCTTTATGTAAATAAGATTTTGCCGAACAAAGAATTGTTGCTAAACCAACTTACTTTTACTTTAGAACCGAAAAAGGAATACGTAAAACGAATTTCAAGTAAAAATAAAGGTTATCATGAACATTTAGATCATCCCGATAATCGTGATCTATTAACACCTTCGGAGAAAAATCCTGTATTGCTCCTTAGTAATTTGTCTGTAGTACAAGCAAAGCAAATCGTCGATGTCATTGCGAACGGTAAAGTGATAAAGCCTATTTCACCTAAAGATTTAGAAAAAATTCTGGATGAAAAAAATAGAATTGGACTTGATGGTGAACTCTTTGCACGTGAATGGGAAATTCAACGATTAATGAAAGATGAAGGTGCAACACGTGAAGAAGCAGAGACTGCTGTTGAGCATGTTGCCTTAGAAGATTCTAGTTTGGGCTATGATCTCAAGTCAGGGTACAAAGGCAAAAAAAGATTCATTGAAGTTAAAACAACGGAACGAAACAAAGAAGCTGATTTCTTTTTTACGATTAATGAATTCAATGTTCTTAAAGACTTGAATGCTAACGCATACATTTATCGTGTGACGCTCGGTGAAAAAGAGCCTGAAATCATCCGAAATCCTTTCGGTTCAAAAAAGACAGATGCTTTTGAAGCGATTGCATTTAAAGCCAGTTTGAAAGATTTTGAGAAAAAATAAATGGAACGTGGCGAACTTATAAAATCTGCTGCTCATTGGTTAAATTGGTTTGAAGATGAGGCAAGTACAGTTGAAAATTTAAGAAAGTTCCTTTGGAATACAGGTTACCTCGACCAATGGCTTATAGTAGATAAGCATAAAAAAGGGATTTCTAGTAATAAGATTAATCGTATTCTTAGCTCTTTAAAATGGGAACATTGTCTTAAGTTTTGTCTAGAAATGTCTAGAAAAATGCCTGAGCCAGCTCTATATAACAATGTTATGTTTTTTTATGATGAGGATATTCCAGCAATTAGTATCGATTCGCGTAAAGAAATTATAGCGAATTTACCTGAAGAGTTTTGTGGATCCAATTCTAAGATCAATTTTTTAAGAAAGTACTTTTTTATCTCTCCTTATCAAAACTACATGGTTAAAGATCCTGAGCCATCAGTTTTCGATAAATTGATAGAAATTGTAGATGAAAAAAATGAATGGTCCTATGAAAAATTATTTGAACGTATAGGAGCTTTTAATTGTGCGACTCGAACTTTTAGAAAAGTGATTTTAGGTATTCTAGATCCTAATTTTAGAACAGAAGAAGAAAACACTAAATTAGTCAAAGTGTTCAATGAAATATTGAGTAAAGATAGTTGTGCATTAGTACCAGATAAAGAGAAATCAAAATATCGTACTCGATATAAATTTACTGAAGTTAGAAAAACTACAAGTAAAGCTCCACAACGCTTAATTTTTGGTGCAAAAGGTGTAAAGCCAAATTTTGGCATAACCGATGTAATTGATGGAGACATTAATCTAGTAGTTAATGATGGCGAAGCACTTATTTATGATCAAAAAATTGAAGATCGTTTAAATTGGTCTGAACTGTTGGAATGGTGGGAAGATTACAACTTAGATTCCAAACTTTCTCTTAAAAAACGTTTAATTGAATCGTTGGATTCTGAGCCTGAAATTCTGTTTTTTAAATCATATTTCCAAAATTTTTATTCCCAACTCGGTGAAGAACTACCTGCGCTAATACCACAAGTCTATGTGGCGTATGACCCAATTTCAGCGAAAGAACTTCCAAATGGGAAAACACGGATTCGTCAGCGTATCGATTTTCTTATGATCTTACCGAATCTTAAACGTGTGATTATTGAAATTGATGGCAAGCATCATTATGCACGTGACGATGGTCGTGCAGATACTAAACGATATGCTGAAATGGTGAGGGTTGACCGTGACTTACGTTTAAGAGGTTATGAAGTTTATCGCTTCGGTGGTGCAGAGTTCTATAACGATCAAAATACACCCGAAGATAATGCGGTATCTGTTGTAAAAGACTTCTTTACCGCATTGTTTAAACAACATGAAATTTTATAATTTTAAAAAAATGAAAGCTATATAGATGTATCTATATGATTTTTAAATACTATTTTTTCTTCCTAGGCATTGGTAGGCTAAATGCAGTTCAATGCTTGTAGGAGTTTAATAAATTGATTAAGCTAGATTTTATAGCGTTAGCAGTTGTGAAATAGTTGTTTGCGTAGATCTGGTATATGTCGGTTAAACTTGCTTAGTTTCGGAGCAGGAGAGACAGCCTAAGAATTTAGGCAAGTAAAATATACAAGTCATAAATCCTTTTCGATAGTGTTTCTCTTGTACACAGGCGATACAAGAACAATCAGTCCAGTTTAACTGGGCTGATTTTTTTTCTAAGAGAACAATAAAAAATAGAGCCTAATGGCTCTATTTTTATTGAACAGTTGAGTAAATTTGTAACAATCTCGTAATATGTGTCAAAAATCTCATATCAACTGTCATTTAACGTCTTGTTCTTTTATTACCAGCTTAACGCGCCACCAGTTTGGTAATCCGTTACGCGAGTTTCGAAGAAATTCTTCTCTTTACGTAAATCCATCATCTCAGACATCCACTGGAATGGGTTATTCACACCAGCAAACTGCTCAGGTAAGCCCAATTGGCTTAAACGACGGTTACAAATAAATTTCAAGTATTCTTCCATCATCGCAGCATTCATGCCCAATACACCACGTGGCATAGTGTCACGCGCATATTCGATTTCAAGCATAGTACCTTCAAGAATCATTTGAATGATTTCTTCTTGGAACTCAGCAGTCCAAAGGTGAGGGTTCTCAATCTTGATTTGGTTAATCATATCGATACCAAAGTTCAAGTGCATAGACTCATCACGTAAGATGTATTGGAATTGCTCAGCAACACCGTTCATCTTATTACGACGACCCATAGACAAGATCTGGCTGAAACCACAGTAGAAGAAAATACCTTCAAGTACGCAATAGAATGCAATCAAGTTACGAAGTAAGATTTGATCGTTTTCAGGTGTACCCGTTTGGAAAGTAGGATCACTTAAAGACTGAGTATATTTCAAGCCCCAAGCCGCTTTACGAGCTACTGACGGTACTTCACGGTACATGTTGAAGACTTCGCCTTCATCCATACCTAAAGATTCGATACAGTATTGGTAAGCGTGAGTATGAATTGCTTCTTCAAATGCTTGACGAAGAATATACTGACGGCATTCAGGGTTTGTAATATGACGATAAATTGCAAGAACCAAGTTGTTTGCAACCAAAGAATCGGCAGTAGAGAAGAAACCTAAAGAACGCATTACGATAGTACGCTCATCTTCAGTTAAGCCATTTTCAGACTTCCAAAGTGCGATATCGTGGTTCATGTTAACTTCTTGAGGCATCCAATGGTTTGCACAACCGTCTAGATACTTTTGCCAAGCCCATTCGTATTTGAATGGTACAAGCTGGTTCAAGTCAGCACGACAGTTAATCATTGCTTTATCATCAACTTGTACACGCTGAGCACCCATTTCAAGCTCTTCTAAGCCAGGTGCAACATCTAAAGTTTCTAGAGCGTTAGATGCTCTTGCCAACGGATCGGCTGGATCTGTTGATCGGCTTGCAACGGTTCGAGTGAGTTGTGGAGCTGCCACACTCGACGATTTGTTGCTTGCATGAGATACCACTTGCGAATCAGTCGCTTTTTGCGGTTCGACGGGCGCAGACTGCTGTGTTGATGCAGTTTGTTTCGGTTCATCATCTTCGAAATCGTCCCAACTAAGGATAGACATATTAATTCTCTCTTCGTTGCTTTATATCTTTTATTTAGACATCTAACTTACGAAGTTCAGATGTCCCTACTATACGCTTAATTTGTGTAAGCAAAATTAAGTTTTACCAAACTTTGTTTTAATCTTGTTCGAAAACAAGCAAAGTTCCACACTACTTATTTTGATTACGCTGTTGTTTTCTTACTTTTACCCAAATGTAACCTAGTGGGATGTAAAACAAGACAATAAAGGAAACAACCAAGGCAACGAGCCCTAACATGTAGTTATGCGTCATATGTTCCATGAGTGTTTCCTTTGTTTGTATTTTTTAATCTCCCTAAATCCCTCTTTAAGAAAGAGGGACTTTTCTCCCTCCGTTAAAAAGGAGGGTCGGGGAGGATTATCTAATTATTGACAAGCCTCACAATCAGGATTGTCAATTGAACAAGCCATCGGTACTGGAGCTGCTTGACCAAAACCTTCTTCTTCGACAGCTTCAGGTTTTGTTGCTTCTACTACAGGTGCTGCAACAACAGGAGCCGCAGTTGCAGTTGCTTTAACAGCATTCAACGCGCCAGTGTTAATTGTAGATTTCTCTGCAGAAGTTGCACCCAATGCACGAAGGTAATAAGTTGTCTTAAGACCACGTAACCACGCCATTTTGTACGTCATATCCAATTTCTTACCATTTGCACCAGAGATGTAAAGGTTAAGAGATTGTGCTTGATCGATCCATTTTTGACGACGTGATGCAGCATCAACAATCCAACGTGGCTCAACTTCAAATGCAGTTGCGAAGATTGCTTTTAATTCGTCAGGAATACGAGAAATCTTCTGAACAGAACCTTCGAAGTGTTTAAGATCGTTCACCATTACAGAATCCCAAAGACCACGATCTTTTAACGCACGTACTAAGTACGGGTTGATCACTGTAAATTCACCTGAAAGGTTAGATTTTACATAAAGGTTTTGGAAAGTCGGTTCGATAGACTGAGAAACACCACAAATGTTAGAGATTGTCGCAGTAGGAGCAATCGCCATTACGTTTGAGTTACGCATACCATCTTTTTGAACTTTAGTACGTAAAGTATCCCAGTCCAAACGAGTTGTACGGTCAACCTCGAACATACGTTCAGGACGTGATTTAGCAACAAGGTCTAAAGAATCAATTGGTAAGATCCCTTGATCCCACAATGAACCTTTAAATGTTTCATAAGCACCACGTTCAACAGCTAAATCGCTAGATGTTGAAATTGCGTAGTAAGAAATCACTTCCATAGACTCATCGGCAAAATCTACCGCTTCATCTGAACCGTAAGCAATTTGCATTTCGTATAAAGCATCTTGGAAGCCCATGATACCCATACCAACTGGACGATGTTTCAAGTTCGAGTTACGAGCTTGTTCAACAGCGTAGTAGTTGATGTCAATTACGTTATCTAGCATGCGAACAGCAGTTTTTACTGTGCGAGCAAGTTTTTCACGGTCTAAAACACCGCCTTGAACGTGTTGTACAAGGTTAATCGAACCTAAGTTACAAACTGCGATTTCGTCTTGGTTTGTGTTTAACGTAATTTCTGTACATAAGTTAGATGAGTGAACTACGCCAACATGTTGTTGCGGTGAACGTAAGTTACAAACGTCTTTGAATGTGATCCATGGGTGACCTGTTTCAAACAACATAGAAAGCATTTTGCGCCATAAATCTTTAGCACGTACTTTCTTATGAAGCATGTCAGTTTCTTTAGCAATTGCTTCGTAGTGTGCATAACGCTCAGCAAACTCAGCACCTGTTAAATCATGAAGATCAGGCGTTTCAGATGGTGTGAATAAAGTCCATTCAGCATCTTCAAATACACGTTGCATGAATAAGTCAGGAACCCAGTTCGCTGTGTTCATGTCATGTGTACGACGACGATCATCACCAGTGTTCTTACGAAGCTCTAGGAATTCTTCGATGTCTAAGTGCCAAGTTTCTAAGTATGCACAAACTGCACCTTTACGCTTACCACCTTGGTTAACAGCAACAGCAGTATCGTTTGCCACTTTAAGGAATGGAACAACACCTTGTGATTTACCGTTTGTACCTTTGATGTACGAGTTCAATGCACGAACAGGCGTCCAGTCATTACCTAAACCACCTGCCCATTTAGAAAGAAGGGCATTGTCACGCATAGAACCATAAATGTTGTAAAGGTCATCTGCGATGGTTGTTAAGTAGCAGCTAGAAAGCTGTGGACGTAAAGTACCTGAGTTGAACAACGTAGGCGTAGAAGCCATGTAATCAAAGCTAGACAATAAGTTATAGAACTCAATTGCACGTTCTTCACGGTTTTCTTCATTTAATGACAAGCCCATTGAAACGCGCATGAAGAATAATTGCGGTAATTCAAAACGAACGCCATCAGAGTGAATGAAGTAACGGTCAAATAAAGTTTGAAGACCTAAGTATGTAAATTGGTTTGAGCGTTCTGGTTGAATCGCTGCAGCCAATTTAGCAAGATCAAATTTTAATAATTCTGGAGAAAGAAGCTCAAGTTCAACACCTTTTTTTAAGAATGTTTCTAAAGCATCACTTTCTAAAGTTTCTGTCGAAAGACCTAAGAACTCAAGACCTGTTGCAACTAAGTTGTCACGTAATAAACGAGCTGTTACATAGGTATAGTTTGGCTCTTGTTCAATACGAGTACGCGTTGCCATCATCATTGTTGTAGAGATGTCAGTCGCTTTTACACCGTTATAAAGGTTTTTAACTGTTTCATCGATAATCGCTTGAACGTCAATACCTTCTAAACCTTCACTTGCTTTTTCGATAGTCGCTTGAAGACGGCTTAAATCTAAAGGTGCAAGCTGACCATCTGTTCCCGTAATTTGTAATGTAGGATGGTGATGTGCATTTGTTTGCTTACGTGCTTCAGCGCGTTGTTCGCGATAAATAACATAAGAACGTGCAACTTTTTGTTCCCCAGTACGCATAAGCGCAAGTTCTACTTGGTCTTGAATCTCTTCAATATGAATAGTACCGCCAGAAGGCAAACGACGCTTGAAGGTATTTAATACCATTTCTGTAAGCTGAGAAATACGATCATGAATGCGGCTAGAGTCTGTGCTCTGTTGACCTTCAACTGCTAAAAAAGCTTTACCAATCGCAACGGCAATTTTTTCTGCATCAAAAGCAGCAACATCGCCAGTGCGTTTAATCACCTGAATTTGACCGGGTGTTGATGTGATTACGCTCATTGTCAGCATAGCTCCATATGTCATCTATTTTTATGTTTATGGACCATTTGAACTGGGCAGAAAATAGGCCACAGTGTATGAGGGATAAACACAAGACTTAGTGGTTTAGATTTGATTTACACACAAGATACGGGAAAAAATAGCTTAGATCAATATTGACATTTCTCTTTTTTCTTTCTTGCTTTTCTAATCTTTATTTACAAAAAAATTCCATAATTTTTGTATTGCTTAATGATGCCTTATGGCACAAGGGCATAGCATAGCAAAGCTGAGATTAAGTGCTTATAGATAAACTTGTGGATAACTAAAAAAGGTTTAGAACAAGCAGACAGTTTCTGATCAAACAATGAAATAGATCAAATTTAATACTAATTGTAACTTTTTGTGTTATTTTTTGAGGCGAAAAATTGTCGTAAAATGAAAATTTCAAATAATTCAATACGTAAAAAAATATAACAAATTGCTACTTTGATGTATCTGTTTCGTGAACAGAATCTTGTTTACAATGTAAACGTGTGTATATTGCAGTGATATATTTAAGCGTATCTCTTGGATTTATAAAGAATACGTTATGACTAATAAAGGGGCATCTAATGAGCCAAGAAGAAAAGTTACCTAAAATTTTGATTGTTGAAGACGATGAGCGTCTTGCGCGTCTGACTCAAGAATACTTAATCCGTAATGGACTAGAAGTTGGGGTAGAACCAGATGGCAACCGTGCCATTCGTCGAATTATTGCAGAGCAACCAGATATGGTTGTGCTTGATGTGATGTTACCTGGTGCAGATGGTTTAACCATTTGTCGTGAAGTACGTCCGCATTATCATCAACCTATTTTAATGCTTACAGCACGTACAGAAGATATGGATCAAGTTCTTGGTCTAGAAATGGGCGCAGACGATTACGTTGCTAAGCCTGTTCAACCACGTGTGCTTTTAGCGCGCATTCGTGCATTACTTCGTCGTACAGACAAAGCACCAGAAGATGAAGTTGCTCAACGCATCGAATTTGACGACTTAGTCATAGATAATGGTGGTCGTTCAGTGACATTACATGGTGAACTTGTTGACTTCACAAGTGCTGAATATGATTTGCTATGGTTATTGGCTTCAAATGCAGGTCGTATCTTATCTCGTGAAGATATTTTCGAACGTTTACGTGGTATTGAGTACGATGGTCAAGACCGTTCAATTGATGTTCGTATTTCACGTATTCGTCCAAAAATTGGTGATGATCCTGAAAATCCTAAACGTATTAAAACAGTACGTAGTAAAGGATATTTATTCGTAAAAGAAACAAATGGTATGTAAGTAAATGAGCTTTATCTGGTCTAGCATAGGACGCTCTCGTGTTTAAACACCGTATATTTTTGCGCATATATGGCGGTTTAGTCGTATTGGTAGTTTTGGTCGCACTCTTTGGTTATCTATTGGTGCAGATCATTAACTATCAACGTGCGCAAGAATATCGAGAGTCTTTAACTGATGGTCTTTCTTACATTATTACCGAAGGTATTGATCGACAGGCTAATCAGCAACAAAAGTTAGACTGGATTTCTGATGCATCTGATTTATTGCAACTACCGATATATTTTGTAGATGCAGATAAAATTAGCTTAACTCGAACAGAGAAAAAGCGAATAGATGAGCAAAAAGCAGTTGTCCGTTATGATGCAAGTAATGCTGTTACTTATGTCATATTAGGTGTTAAAGATAATCCAGATCATTATATTTATATCCGTATAGATAGTTTTAATGAGCGCCAAATGAAAGCTTTACCCGTTTTCATTATGGATTATCTTGTGTATTACCCTGGACAAGAAAAAGAATATCTACAAAAGCTTCAAACTAGATTTTCATATCCTGTAAGTATTGAAAATATTCAAAACTTGCCTCTAGATTCTGAACAGATTGGGCGTTTACGTTTAGATCATAGTATTGTGCTGTATCGTGATAATGCGAGTACACGTGGTACCAATGTTTCAATTGTATCGCCTATGACCAACTCGCATTCACAAGTTTTAGTTTTAGGACCTATTCCGCTGTTTAACTGGATGCCATTCCAATTGGCGGCTGGTATTACCTTGCTAAGTTTGTTTGTTTTAAGTCTGGGTGTTTATGGCTTACTTATACCTATGCAGCGTAAAGTGAGACAAGTAAATCAGGCTTTAAATGGAATGAAAGCAGGGGATATGAGCATTCGACTTCCTGTGGAAGGTTCAGATGAAATGGCAAGTTTGGCTTCTAGCTATAACAATATGTCAGATCATATTCAGCGCTTAATTGAATCACAACGTGAATTGATGCGTGCTGTATCACATGAGTTAAGAACGCCCGTTGCTCGAATTCGTTTTGGTCTAGAAATGCTTGCAGAAGACGATGATTATAATAGTCGTCTGCAACAAGTAGACATGATTGATAAAGACATTGAAGCACTCAATAATCTTATTGATGAAATTATGACCTATGCTAAATTGGAGCAGGGTACACCATCATTTGATTTTGAAAAGATTGTTCTGCTTGAAGTTTTAGAGCAAGTGGTGACAGAAACAGAAGCGTTAAAAACGAAAAAAGAAATTGTGTTACAAGCACCAGCCGAGTCTTTAGTGGTAGATGCAGAGCATCGCTATTTACATCGTGTAGTACAAAACTTAGTGGGCAATGCTGTTCGTTATTGTGACGATAAGGTTGTGCTAAGCGGTGGTATTAATAGTGATGGTAAAGCATATATTTGTGTTGAAGATGATGGTGCGGGTATTGCCGAGCAAGATCGAGCACGAGTTTTCGAAGCATTTTCGCGTTTAGATGACAGCCGTACACGTGCATCGGGTGGATATGGTTTGGGGCTTTCAATTGTCAGCCGTATTGCATACTGGTTTGGTGGAGAGGTTAAGGTAGATTCAAGCCCATCACTAGGTGGTGCAAGGTTTATTATGACATGGCCTGCAAGACGCTTTAAGAAAGCCAGAAAAAATTATTTAAAAGGTATGATAGAACATAAATCTGAATAGTTTAACTTTAAGCGTTTACCTATTGAGGCGTGCAATAGAGTGCATTTGAATAGAGTATAAAAAAGCCAGTTTTAAAACTGGCTTTTTTATGTCTGAATAATGGATGCTGAATTATTTCATTGCATCAGTATATAACTGATCAGCTTCATTGAAGCGATCTGTAATATCTTGGCTAGGTTCTTTATCTAATAAACTCACGACAATAATGGCAATGAATGAGAAGATAAAGCCTGGAATAATTTCGTAAAGACCCGTGTCTCCGAAGAAGTTTTTCCAGATAATAACAATAGCAGCACCTGAGACCATACCAACTAAAGCACCATTTAAAGTCATGCGTTTCCAGAACAACGATAAAATAATGAGTGGACCAAATGCAGCACCAAAACCAGCCCAAGCATAAGCAACTAAACCAAGTACTTTAGATTCAGGGTTGCCTGCTAACCAAATTGCAAGAATAGCAATAAGTAGAACCATTAAGCGGCCCACCCAAACTAATTCTTTTTGAGATGCCGTTTTACGAATAAAGGTTTTGTAGAAGTCTTCGGTTAAGGTACTTGAACATACAAGTAATTGGCAACTTAAAGTACTCATAACAGCTGCTAAAATTGCAGCTAACACAACACCTGCAATCCATGGATTAAATAAAATTTTTGTTAATTCCATGAATACAGTTTCAGGGTTTGCATTTACAACTGCTGCCAATTCAGGGTTTTGTTGGAAGTAAGCAATACCAATGAAACCTGCAGCAACTGCACCACCTAAACATAAAATCATCCATGTCATACCAATACGACGTGCATTTGGAATAGATTTTACAGAGTCAGCTGCCATAAAGCGGACAAGAATATGTGGTTGACCGAAGTAGCCTAAACCCCAAGCAAGTAATGAAATAATAGCGACAAAGCTTAAATCACCCATAATGTTCATTGCTTGTGGGCGCGCAGCTTCAAGCGCTAAAGTCACTTGAGAAAGGTCGGAGAATGTTAATAATGCAACAATTGGAGTAAGTAATAGTGCAAAAATCATTAAGCCTGCTTGAATTGTATCAGTCCAGCTTACTGCTAAGAAGCCTCCAATAAATACATAACTAATGGTTGCAATTGCACTGATCCATAAAGCTGTACTATAAGACATGTCAAACATGCTTTCGAATAAACGAGCACCTGCTACCATGCCAGAAGCACAGTAAATAGCAAAGAAAATAAGAATGATGATTGCTGATGCAATACGCAAAATTTTCTTATTGTCATTAAAACGGTTGGCAAAGTAATCTGGTAACGTTAAAGCGTTATATTGTACTTCGGTATGTACGCGTAAGCGTCCTGCAACTAAGTACCAGTTGATCCAAGCACCAATAATTAGACCAATAGCAATCCAAGCTTCTGAAAGACCTGAAAGGTAAATAGCACCTGGCAAACCCATAAGTAGCCAGCCACTCATGTCAGATGCACCTGCTGAAAGCGCGGTAACAAAACTACCTAAACGTCTACCACCCAGAATGTAGTCAGAGAAATTGCTTGTTGCGCGGTATGCCATTAAGCCAATGAAAACCATGGCGACAATGTAAAATAAGAAGGTAATAACTGTGGGATTTAAATTCATAACTATGTCCATGTCAGGATGAATTGAAACATTGCTTTAAGATGAATTTTGTAAGGCTTTTAGTTAAGTTCACTTAAAACTTGCTTCTTAGTCATATATAAAACAAAAAATAAAGCGTTATTTTATACGTAATTTATTAATAATTGCTGTTTTATCGTAAGTAAAAAAAATATGGGTAGCAAATTTGCTACCCATATTGTGTGAAAAATCTTTGAATTTAGTTACTACGACCCATAATTCCACGAATCGTATTTAATACATCGGCAGGAAGAACAACAGTTTTAGCATTGTTCGACTTCGCCATGTCTTGCATTGCTTTTACATACTGTTCACCTAAAAGGTAAGCAACAGGAATCTCTTTATCACCCACAGCTGAAGACACCATTTCAATTGCACGTTGTGATGATTCTGCTAATACAACTTGAGCTTCTGCATCACGACGAGATGCTTCTAAACGACCATCTGCTTCAAGAATTGCTGCTTGTTTTTCACCGTCTGCTTTCGTTACTGTTGCACGACGTTGACGTTCTGCAGCCGCTTGTTCTTCCATGGCAGATTGCATAGTGTGAGATGGTTTAATATCTTGAATTTCTACAGTTTTAAGCGTAATACCCCAGTCTGCAATATCATCTGAAATAGCAGCTTTAAGTTTCGCTTTAATATGATCACGTGAAGATAGGGCATCATCTAAGTCCATTTCACCTACAATTGAACGTAGTGACGTTTGAACCATGTTTTGAATTGCCCATGTGTAGTTTTCAATACCATAAACCGCTTTTTCAGGTGTGGTTAAGTTGATATATGCTACGGCATTCATTAATAAAACAGCATTATCACGTGTAATCACTTCTTGTGATGGAATATCAAGTACGATGTCTTTTGTTGTTACTTTATATGCAACTTCATCAATATAAGGAATAACAAAGTTTAGACCAGGACCAAGTGTTGTGTGGTATTTACCTAAACGCTGTACAATCCATTTATAACCTTGCGGAACAATGCGAACACCTTTAAAAATTGTTACTGCAACAAAGGCTAAAAATGCTAAAACAATAATAGAACCAGCTGCCATTTTATTTACTCACTTTTTCATTTTCATAATTGCTAGTGTGTACTTGAACAACTAAATCGTTACCCAAAATATCGATCACACGAACACGGTCACCCACTTGTACATAAGATTGAGTGCGGCAATTCCACTCATCTGCACCTAAAATAGGCATAGGGAATCGGACTTTAATTTGGTCATGCTCTAAATTAGTTTGAATAACCATTCCAACTTGACCAATGGTGGCTTCACGAGATAACCCAGCTTTGGTTTTATCTGTAGAAAGAGGTTTGATGTATTTAAACCAAAACACGGTTGCAAGAACAGAAAGAATAATCCATGTAATTAGTTGAGCAACTTGCCCCATAGATGGAAATAGCCAAAGCAAGATACCAACTAAAACTGCACCAATGCCAAACCAAAGTGCAGCAAATGCTGGAAGCAATAATTCGGAGAGAATTAAAGCTACACCTAATACGAACCAATGCCACGGTTCCAAGATAAATTCCATACATTTTCTCTTTGTATTAGTAATGAATAAGGAAATGTTTGATATAGATGAAAAATCATCTATATCAATTTAACAGATGAAAACCTATGTGGATATAACAAATTTCTTGATTTTAAAATTTCGCTTTAGGTGCAGGTTTTAATGCAGCAGGTGACTTTTTGAAATCTGCAATGGCTTTATTAATTGCATGAATTTTAAATTGAGTCGCTTTCTCTCCAGCCATAATGGTTTCATGACTTGCTTTTAGGTCGAGTGTACCTATATGTCCAACTTTGGGTTGAATAACAATATTGGCTTGTTTGAGTTCTTCATTAATACTTTGTTGCCCCATAATATTGATGGTTTGATCAAGTAAACCAAACATACTTGTGGCTTTACCCCCTTCAGGGCGTGCAGAAATATCAACTGCAATAATAATATCGGCACCCATATCGCGAGCTGTTTTTACAGGGATCGGGCTAACCAATCCACCATCAACATACTTTACGCCTGCAATAGTGGCAGGTACAAATACGTTTGGAATACTGCAAGATGCGCGAACAGCTTGACCTGCATTACCTTTAATAAACTCAACTTTTTTACCATTATCTAAACGTGTAGCTACGGCAGCAAAGCGAATTGGAAATTGTTGCATAGGTTTGTTGGCAACATTTTTATTGACATAGTCTTGCAGCTTTTGACCTAATAGAATGCCTTGTCGATTCAGTGTTAAGTCACGAATATCAGATTCTTTGAAGTTTAATGCGATTTGCTGTAATTGATATGGAGATTTTCCACTTGCATATAAGCTACCAACAAAGCTACCTGCACTGGTACCCGTTACAATTTTGGCTTTAATACCATGAGATTCAAGTACTTTTATGACACCAATATGAGCAAAGCCTTTTGCACCACCACCGCCAAGCGCAAGTGCAATAACGGGTTCACGAGCTTTGATTGCT
This sequence comes from Acinetobacter sp. FY683, assembly GCF_059515885.1. Classification (NCBI taxonomy): domain Bacteria; kingdom Pseudomonadati; phylum Pseudomonadota; class Gammaproteobacteria; order Moraxellales; family Moraxellaceae; genus Acinetobacter; species Acinetobacter sp. FY683. The sequence continues at coordinate 20,099 of NZ_JCAKNA010000007.1, forward strand.
GTGGTTTGAGTTGGTGTTTTGGTTGCTTTATCACAACCTAATAGGCTTAAGCCAAGTACAGCAAGGAGAGGGAGATGTAATAACTTCATAAATTGAATATAAAATAAATTAAACAAATAATGAGCACATATCACCAAAAAGTAGACTATTTTGCTAGTCTTTTTTCCAATGCTTTTGTAACGGCTTTGCTAACCATTTTTCATGTTTAGGTGAAAAATTACCTTCGTAAGCGTTTAATATGCTTTCTAAGTCTTTTTTATATTCGCCTGTTGTTTCAAATGTGCCTAAAATTTTAATTATTTTATTTTGATAATCAAATGCAAACATAACAATTGGAATTTGCGCTGCATGAGTAATATGATAAAAACCACTCCGAATTTTTTCAGCTTCTTTACGAGTCCCTTCAGGCGCCATGCCGATCCATATTTGCTCTTTAGCTGCAATAATATTGGCAATTTGTTGCGTTTGTCCCTGAGGGGTGTTTCGTACAACGGGAATAACCCCAATCCATTTTAAAATTGGCTTGAGGGGTGTTTTAAAAAGTGTATTTTTCCCGAAAATTGTAATTTTTATATTTAATCCTAATAAAGCTAAAAAACCATGCCATGCATCAATATTCGATGTATGAGGGGAAATGATTGCAACAGCTTTGGCTAGGTTTGGAAACTCACCATGCATTTCCCAGCCTTGAGCAAGAAAGACTTTTTTAAAGAAACTCTGTGTATAAGTGCTTGAATTTCTGTGTGGCACTAAAGGCGGTAAAGTTGGAAATTTTTTCATATTATTTTTGTCTAGAATAGAAAATGAATGTTAATAAAAAATATTAAGCTTTAATATCAGGATGATCATTGGCAAAATAATATATGTCATACGGATATAAGTACAAAAATATCATTTGCTTAGGAAGTTTATGTCTAATTTACGTAATGTTTATCTTATTTTGTTTTCATTATATTGGGCACAAGGTTTACCTGTAGGTTTTATGACACATGCTTTACCTGTTATTTTACGAGCACAAGGTGTGTCACTCGCTCATATTGGTGGTTTTGGATTATTGATGTTGCCATGGTCAATTAAAATATTTTGGGCACCTTTGGTCGATAAATTTGGATATCAAAAATTTGGGCATTACAAAACGTGGATTATTCCAACACAGCTACTTACTGTTTTTGTACTCATTGCACTTTCATTTATTCCAATAGAGTCTTTAAATCAGCCTACATATTTATTGGCATTTTTTGTTGTTTTGCTCAGTATGAATTTAATTGGAGCAACACAAGATATCGCAACCGATGGCTTGGCAGTCAATGTTTTAAAAAATGAACAGCAGCATTGGGGGAATACATTTCAAGTTGTAGGTTCTAGATTGGGCTTTATTGTCGGTGGTGGGGCTATTTTGTGGGCTTTGGACTGGCTGAATTGGCAAATGACATTTTGGGTTTTGGCGGGTTTAGTGGCTTTAAATACGCTCCCTATTTTATTCACCAAAGAATCAAAGCATTTAGATAAGTTAACTCAAAACAATAAAACCAAACTTGAATGGGGCAATATAAAAGTATATTTATCATATTTTACAAAAACGCCAGTGTTGATGTCATGGCTGATTGTTTTAATTACTTTTAAAATTGCAGATGGACTGTCAGGACCATTATTAAAACCATTAATGGTTGATATCGGTTTAAGTTTTTCACAAATTGGTATTTATGTCACGATGCTAGGTGCTTGCGCTGCGTTGATGGGTGCGGGATTAGCAGGACTATGTTTAAAGTATATTTCTAGGGTGCAGGCATTACTGGGCTTTTCGGTTTTAAAGGTAGTTAGTTTATTGGCATACGTATGGTTAGCGCACTTATTTGAAGCAAATATAAATATTCCTCCATGGGTAATTTATAGTGTGAATGCGATAGAAGATATGGCGTCTTCCATGCTTTTAGTGGTGATGCTGACGCTGATTATGCAATATAGTCGTAAAGAGTTTGCAGGGACTGACTTCACCTTCCAAGTTGCTATTATGGCAACTGTCAGTGGTGCTCTATATAGTTTGAGTGGTTTATTGGGGGATGAATTAGGTTATAAATTATATCTATGTATAATATGTGGTATTGCAGTATTTGCAATAATTCCTATTATAAAATGGTCAAAATTAGAAAAATTATATGATTAATAATTTAATTCTGTGATTGTAAATTTTATAAAAAATAATATTTATCAAAAAATTAAACTTAAAAATACGATTAATGACTTAAATAAAAATAAATACATTTCAAATTTAAGTGTTTTTTAAGTTTCAACTTTTACTTTAAAGGCATTGGGTTTCCCCGTGATTGAATTTTTATGCAAAATTTAAAGTCAAAATTATGTCAGCTAAGAAATAAAATTAAACCTATAAGCTTAGGTACTTTCAATTTGTTGGTTGCTGTATGGCTAGGTATTGTTCTCAATACTGGCTTTTATGAAAAAATCAGCGAGCTTACGCCGTATAGCGGTTTTAAAGCAGTTTTGTTTATGGCTGCAACAGTTTGTATTGTGATTGCATTTTATAGCTTAATCATGCAAATTTTTTCTTGGAAATGGACAGCCAAGATATTTGCAATTATTTTGATTGTGATTGGTGGATTTAGTTCATATTTTGTGAATAGTCTGGGTGTTATTATTACTTCAGATCAAGTCCAAAACATGATGCAGACCGATGTAAAAGAAGTGAAGGATTTATTGTCACTTCACCTTTTAACATGGGTTATTGGTGTAATTGTTTTCCCTATTTTTGTGATCTGTTTTATTCGATTAAAGAAAGAAGCGACCAACTTTAAAGTACTTCTAAAAAAGCTCATATACAGCATTGCATCTTTGGCTGTTGTTGGTGGATTAGTATTTAGTTTTTATATCGATTTTGCATCTATATTCCGTGAAAATCGTGACTTAAAAGGAATGATTTCACCTCAGAATGCTATCGCATCAACGACATCATATTTTCATAAAAAGGCACCTAAAAAGAATTTACCATTGGTGACTTATGGTGAAGATGCACATTTGACAGAAAAAGTAGGTGGTACCAAACAACCAAAATTGATGGTTCTTGTTGTGGGTGAAACAGCACGTGCAGAAAGCTTTTCACTTAATGGTTATGCAAAAAATACCAATCCAAATTTATCTAAACAAGATATTGTTAATTTTAGTCAAGTGAGTTCATGTGGTACGGCAACAGCAGTTTCGGTGCCTTGTATGTTCTCTGGTATGCCAAGAGAATCGTATGATGAGGAATTGGCAAGTCATCGTGAAGGATTATTGGATATTGCTAAACGCGCAGGATATAAAGTGACATGGATTGATAATAATTCAGGGTGTAAAGGTGCGTGTGATCGGGTTGAACAATATGAAATTCCAAAAGAATTGAAACAAAAATGGTGTGATGATTCTGGTGAATGTTTAGATGGAATATTAGTTGATAGCTTGAATCAGTTTATAGCTCAAATTCCTGCGGATGATAAAACACCACGCTTGATCGTGTTACATCAAATGGGAAGCCATGGTCCAGCATATTTTAAACGTACGACAGATGAGTTTAAAAAATTTACACCAACGTGTGAAACGAATGCGATTCAAGGGTGTAAGCCTGAGGCTTTAGTTAACTCTTATGACAATACAATTTTATATACAGATCATGTGTTAAGTGAATTAATTGATACACTTAAACAAAATGATAAATATGAAACTGGTTTTTGGTATTTATCTGATCATGGTGAATCTACAGGTGAAAAAGGGTTGTATTTGCATGGTGCTCCATATGCGATTGCACCAAGTCAACAGACACATATTTCGATGTTAATGTGGTTTTCACCGCAATGGAAAAAATCAATTTCTGGTGAGTTGAATTGTTTAAATCAGCAAAAAGATCAACCATTTAGTCAAGATAATTTATTCCCAACAATGTTATCTTTACTTGGAATTAATACAAAAGTATTAAATCCTAATCTAAATATGTTTAATGAATGTAGTGCGAAACCTAGAGCATAAATTATGAGCAAGATTCTCATCATTGAAGATGATTTTATGATTGCAGAATCCACTCAAACTTTATTGAGATATCATCAACATGAAGTGGAGTGGGTAAATAATGGTATTGATGGATTAAAATATCTGCAACAGTGCAAATTTGATATTGTTTTGCTTGATCTGGGTTTACCAATGATGGATGGAATGCAGGTTTTAAAACAAATACGACAAAACTTTGCTCAATTGCCTGTGCTCATTATCTCTGCAAGAGATCAACTACATAATCGGGTAGAGGGTTTAAATCAAGGAGCAGATGATTATTTGATTAAACCGTATGAGTTTGATGAGTTACTTGCTCGAATTTCTGCATTATTACGTCGAGCTGGTAGTTTAAATTCTACTTTAGAAAATAGTCATATTCTAAAATATGGTGATTTAGTTTTAGATGTTGAACAGCATTTGGTGAAGTTTAAAGGAGAGTATCTTGAACTCTCAAATCGTGAGTGGGCGATTCTTTTACCTTTGGTGACTCATCCGAATAAAATTTTTTCTAAAAGTAATTTAGAAGATAAGTTGTATGATTTTGATACGGAAATTAGTAGTAATACTATAGAAGTTTATATTCATCATTTGCGTAATAAGTTGGGTAAGGATTTTATTCGTACAATTCGTGGTTTAGGTTATAGATTGGGACAACTTTAGGAATCATAAATGCAAGGTCATTACTCTTTAAAAAAGCGCCTAATCGTTTATGTATCTGTATTTAGTGTAGTTCTCGGATGCTTGTTAATTTACTCTGCTTATCGAATTGCACTTGAAGAAATTGATGAAATTATAGATGCCCAAATGCAAAATTTGGCTGAGCGTGTGGCAGATCATGAGCCTCAACCAATACGAAGCGATTTTGATGTGCATAAGCATTATCATGAGGAAGATTTATTTGTTGATGTGTGGGCTTATGATCAACAAGACAACGTGAATGATAAGCTTAATTTATTGGTAGGACCTGTTAAGGAAAAAGGGTTTTATTCACATAATACGGAAAAAGATGAATGGCATACTTATATTTTGCCATTAGATAAGCTTCAAATTCAGGTGAGTCAGCAAAATTCTGTACGTCAAAGTTTGGCTTTTGAGCTTGCGCTGAGTATGTTTATTCCTTACGTATTATTTTTACCCTTTGCTTTATGGGGATTAATTTGGCTCATTCGTAGAAATCTTAAACCTTTAGATGACTTTAAGGATGAATTAATTAAGCGGGGAGCTTATGAGTTAACGCCTATTCAAGCAACTCAATATCCTGTAGAAATTACGCCCACTATTCAAGAAATGAATCATCTTTTTGAGCGAATTTTATTATCACAACAAGAGCAAAAGCAGTTTACAGCCGATGCCGCACATGAATTAAGAACACCTATTACTGCGTTAAATTTGCAGACAGAAATTTTATTGCAACAATTTCCTCATGACCCATCCATTAAAAACCTAAGTAAGGGACTTATTCGAGTACAGCATTTAGTCAGTCAGTTGTTGAGTTTAGCAAGGCAAGATGCGTCTGTTTATAATGTAGATGAATCACGATTATTTGATCTAAATGAGCTTGTTGTTAGTTGTGTTGAGCAACTCATTCAGTTTGCGTTGCAAAAAGAAATTGATTTAGGCATGGATGAACAACAGAAAATTGAAATTTTTGCACAAGAGCATGCGGTACATTCAATTGTTTATAATTTAATTGATAATGCGATTAAATATACCCCTCCAAAAGGCATTATTAATGTTTCGGTTTCAATAGCTGGAGATAACGCTGTCATTATTGTTGAAGATAGTGGAGCAGGGATTGATCCATCAAAATTCAATGATATAAAGAAAAGGTTTTACAGAATTCATAATCATGCTGAAATTGGAAGTGGTTTAGGTTTATCTATTGTTGATAAAGCCATTCAGCATTTGCGCGGTCATTTAGATTTTTGTAGAAGTGAAACTTTGGGTGGGCTTAAAGTTGTGGTTGTATTACCAATTAAGCGATAAAAAACGGGTATTTTGCCCGTTTTAAAATTTAAACATATATTTAAATTAGTGCTTTTTATTGAGTATTTTTAGTAGATAAATACATTTTTTTAGACGTTTACCATCATTGCCCAATTTTTCTGGTTTTATTGCCAATAGCCATATCAGTTTGCGTCCAACACGACAAATATCTTGGAAAGCTTGCGGATGTAATCTTAAAGCATCTACCAGTAATTCCGCTGCTTGATCTAATTCATGCTCTTCAAAGCGATGAGAGGTAGAAAAAATAAAGCACAGCCAATCGCGTGTATGGCAGTCCTCTAAGCTCAAATATTGTCCAGGATCTGTTTCAAAATCGATAAAAGAAAAGTTTTGTTCACTGTCTACTAAAATATTTCGTGCGAATGCTTCACTTAAATAACTTTTTTGTAGGTGGATATCTTCAAGTGCATCAATTGCTTTATGAAATAAGGCTAAGCGTTGCTCTGTGGTTGGTTGAATGGAAAGAGCACTTTCAAGCTGAATGACTGCTTTGCCATTTGGTGAAGCATCTTTTAATAAAAATGCATTATTTTGAGATGCAAGAAGGTCAGGTACGGCTACCCCTAGCTTTTTTAAAGTTTGAATGCGGTTTATTTCACATGCGATTGCATCCTCTCCACCTTTGTTGGGTACAGGTGCGAGCATACTGAGACCAAGTAATTTAGAGAACCATTGTAAAGGGAGATAAATCCAAGTTGAATGGCGTTGAGCTGCTTTTTTTAACCAAACTTTTTGATTATTAATATTATAAGATTGGACAGGTTCTACTTGTTTTAAAGCATTTTCCTGCAAAAAATCAGCATAAATATCAGACACTATTTCGCTCTATGTATATTCAATTAAATTGTATTCTAACTAAAATATGCGTATAGGTCACAGAAATATACATAAGCTCATAATTTGAGTGAATAGCATTCCTTTATATATTTGAAGCCATACTTTTTTGTTTAAGCGTGTAATAGCACTGAATGAACATATAGACTATACAATTAATAAACCAAGTAATCCAAGCGGTCCATAAGTTGTGGCTAAGGAAATGTGCACCACGCATCATTTGAGCCCACCCCATAGCAAAACCAAGAATAAGTCCTGAAATTAGAAAAAAATATGCACGTTTAGTATTTGATTTTAAATAGACAAAATAGCCTGTCATTAAAGCAAAACCTGTTGATGCGTGACCACCAGGAAAACAATGACCATCTGTTGCTGTAAAATTCCATGTAAAACCTGAGGTTGTGGGCGTTGTCATATCCCAAGGGCAGGCATGTGCTGAATGTGCTTTTATTAAGCCAATTAAAATAGTACATAACATAGATGCAAAGAAGAAGTAGGCATATTCATGGCGTAGAGGCTTTAATTTTTGAAATTTGAAAGATGCAATCCATGTAAAAAAGTAGAAGCAGTAGATTAAGATAATAATATTTTTAACATAGCGATGATTGAGGGTTGCTAAAGACCAAGAATCTTTAAAAGGGAATTGTCCCGTTGAGTCAATCCAAGGTGAAATAAGTGTTAAATCTAAAGTGCCACCTACAGGTATATAAAGCCATAGAATGAAAAAACTTGTAATTAAAATAGCACTTTGTAATAAAGAAAATTGTCTCAGATTTTTCATAACATCAATGAAAATAAATAAGATGTATTAAATAAAAACAGCCTTAAAGAATACTTAAAAAGGTGAATTAAAAAACATAAAGCAATAGATAAATTTAAGAGTAAAAAAAGCAGATCATTTGATCTGCTTTTTTTTGCTTAGATTCAATTAGTGAAGAATTTTATCTAGGAACTGTTGAGCACGATCACTACGTTTTGTGGTGAAAAACTCATCTTTTGTACAGTCTTCTACAATTTTTCCTTGATCCATGAAAATGACACGATTTGCAACTTGACGAGCAAAGCCCATTTCATGAGTTACACACATCATAGTCATGCCTTCTTTAGCAAGCTCGACCATTACATCAAGTACTTCATTGATCATTTCAGGATCTAGAGCAGACGTTGGTTCATCGAATAACATCGCAATAGGGTCCATACTTAAAGCACGTGCAATAGCAACACGCTGTTGTTGACCACCTGAAAGTTGAGAAGGAAATTTATGGGCATGTGCACTTAAACCAACGCGGTCTAAGTAAGCTAAGCCCTTTTTCTTTGCTTCATCTTCAGAGCGACCAAGTACTTTAATTTGAGCAATGGTTAAGTTTTCCGTAATGCTAAGGTGAGGGAACAACTCGAAATGTTGGAACACCATGCCTACGCGACTACGCAATTTAGTTAAGTCCGTTTTAGGGTCATTGATGGCAACACCATCGACCAAAATTTGACCTTGTTGAAATGGTTCTAAGCCATTTACTGTTTTAATGAGTGTCGATTTACCTGAGCCAGATGGACCACAAACAACGACAACCTCACCTTGGTGAATTTGAGTCGTGCAATCAGACAATACCTGAAAGTCTTTGTTGTACCATTTGCTCACATTTTGGAGGTCAATCATTACTTTACTATCTGTCATACACTTAACCTCCTTTGTAATTTTTTAACGGCATAAGTTGCGATCATACTTACAGTGAAATAAACCAAGCCCGCAAATAAAATGTATTGCGTAAGAAGTGCCATAAGGTCACCACGGACATAGTTTGTACGGAAGAAATCAAGCAAGCCAATGGCATAAACCATCGTTGAATCTTGGAATAAAATGATGGTTTGCTGTAATAGCAAAGGAGTCATTTTACGGAATGCTTGAGGGAGGATAATTAATCGCATAGATTGCCCATAAGTCATTCCTAATGCTTGAGCTGCGGCTGTTTGTCCACGTGGGATAGATTGGATACCTGCACGAACAATTTCAGAGAAATATGCAGCTTCAAAGAGCATGAATGCGACAATACTTGATACCAAAGCAGTATCGATTGCTAAATAATTTCCTGTAATTGCAGTATAGAAAAACGGTACTGCAAAATAGAACCACATCAATACTAAAAGTAGAGGAATGGAACGGAATAAATTTACATAACTTTGGGCAATGAAATTTAATACTTTATTTGAAGATAGTCGCATTAACGCAAGGATTGTACCAATAGCGATACCCCCCACAGTTGCAATAACAACAACTTTTAAAGTAATTGAAAAACCATGCCACAACGCTGGTGCTGATAATTGAAGGTCAGTTAAAAATGCAGTGAGCCATTCCATTATTTATCTCCTGCAATTAAACCTGGAACACGCAAGCGTTTTTCAAGTATTAACATTCCTTTTAATAGGCAAACGTTAACGACAATGAAAATGAGGGTGATGAAGGTGTAAATTTCGATGGTGTTTTGAGTATATTCACTGATTGTTTTCATTTGAGAAATAATTTCAGATACACCCACCAAAGAAGCAACCGAAGTATTTTTTACGCAGTTAGTTAGTTCAGAACTTAAAGGCGGTAAAATAGTACGAAACGATTGAGGGAGAATAACGTAACGGTACAACTGGAATGTGCTAAAGCCCATCGCATAACCCGCATTAATCTGACCTTGAGGTAATGCTTCAATACCTGTACGAACTTGCTCACATACACGAGCAGCCGTAAACAAACCAAGACCAATACTTGCAGAAATAAGGGCAGTAGTATTTGCACCTAAGTCACTGACCCACCAAGTGTGGATTGGACCTGGTAAAAAATTTGGCACAACATAGAACCAAATAAATAATTGTATTAACAATGGTACGTTACGAAAAAGCGTAACATACGCCGCACCAATGTTTCGTGCAGTTTTATTGGGTAAAGTACGCATAATCCCTAGGATGCTACCAAGCACCATAGCAATAGACCATGCAACAATGGCAATTACAACTAACCAGCCAAGTCCTGTAAGAACCCAATCTAAGTAGGTTGTACTACCAATGCCAGTGGACTGAAATAAAACTCCCCAGTTCCAACTATAATTCATAATGACTCCGCAAATAGTCAGGCAAAAATTACTTTTTGCCTGATGTATTTATTCATTTATTATTTTAAAACTTATTCGTCTCGGTCATGTGGATTGCTAATCAATGATTTTAATTGATCAGACATTTGGAAATTCAAGTTGATATTTTTTGGTGGAACAGCTGACTGGAACCATTTTTTGTACATATCGTTGATTTCGCCAGATTTGTAAGTTTCAGTGATTGCACCATCAACAATTTTCTTGAAGCCTGTGTCGCCTTTACGCAGCATACAACCATAAATTTCTTGAATTGGAGCAGTACCTACAATTTCCCATTTTTCAGGATTAATTGCTTTAGATTTTTCACCAGCAAGCAAGATATCATCCATCATGAATGCAGCAGCACGACCGTTTTGAAGCATTAAGAATGATTCTGCATGGTCTTTAGCAGAAATAATTTCGCCAATGCCTAATTCTTTTTCATGTTGACGGATATAGCGTTCAGATGTAGTACCTGCAGTTGTTACAAGCTTTTTACCTTTAAGATCAGAGAAATCTTTAATGCCTGAATCTTTAGCTGTAAGTAAGCGTGAACCTACTTGGAAGAAACCTACAGAGAAGTCAACTTGTTGTTGGCGTTCTTTATTGTTTGTAGTTGAACCACATTCTAAGTCAACAGTACCATTTGAAACCAATGGAATACGGTTTTGACTTGTTACCAAGTTATAGCGAACTTTAAGATCTGGCATGTTTAGATCTTTTTTAAGCGCTTCTACAACTTTTAATTGTAAGTCATGTGCATAACCAACAGGTTGTGTTGGGTTGTCTGCGATATAAGAGAATGGGATAGATGAGTCACGGTAGCCAAGAACAACTGTTCCTGATTTTTTAATTTTTTCTAATGTGCCTGAAGTAGCAGTAGCATCTGAAGAAGCAGATTCTGTTGATGCAGGAGCTTTGTCATTGCTACATGCGCTTAAACCAAGCATTAATGCGCCTGTACAAAGAACCGATAGGGTAGTGTGTTTGAACTTCATGTATAAACTCCGTTTCTATAATTATTGCTATTTTGGTTTTGCTTTATTAAATACACAGTTTGTATTAAATATGTATTTAATATTGTCAAAAAGTAACCCGTATTTATCTTATGCGAGATTTACTACTTTGCTCAAGAAAAATAATTTCAAGGATTTTTGGGGGCTAAATAGTGATCAAGTTATCATTTTTTTTTGCAATAACCCTTAACTTATATGCCTTCCATGACAATTATTTTTCAAAGATCATTGTTTGAATATACATAAAATTGTGTACAAATACACCATTACAGAGGGGGTGTTACATTTTGTAACCATTATATTTGGGCTAAAATACAGTTAAAATAGGTACGAATTTGTATATTTTGACTTTAAATGAACAACATAGTTTGAATTAAATAAATATTCTTATCGTTTTTTTGTATTAATAAATTATTTAGAAGTATAGAAAATATTCACTATTTTTACTAATTCTGTCAATTTTGTCTGTTTTATTTAGCTGGATTACCATTGATAGCCCATTGATACAGCTCCACCTGAGTTTCGGTTACTATCGAAAGATGCACCTATTTTCCAGATTATTTTGTCATTTTCACTTACTGAACTAAACCCAAATGCTGCCGCTGAATGTCCTTTATATGTCCCCATACCACCACTAATCATATTTTTTCCAGGTGACGAAGGTTGTGGCAGATTCCCAACAGCAAGTGCACCAGCAATACCAGCATATGCGCCTTCTTTTAGATCATTCATGTTTTGATTAATTTGTTTTATTTCCGAATCGTACCCAGCCATTTGTCTTTTGTACATAGAGTTAATTGCATCGTAGGCTGCATAAAGTTGAGAGCCATTAACAGCATCTGTAGATGTTGCTGAAACTTGACCTGCTGCAACAGATTGAATAATACGTTCTTTACCCGACTCACCGACAGCGACAGCACTCGTTGGATTATTGCCAGCATGATTATAAGTATTTCCTGCAACTGTCGAAGATGCTGTTGCTAGTACGGCAGTGGTTTTCGAATTATTACCTAATGCAACATCATTTGAATTTAATGTTTGTGAGTTTTTGCCAAGAACAATTGAATCGCTAGCCGCATTATTGATAGCTGTATCTAATTTGGTTGAATCTGGATAACCATTTGATTCTGCAGTATTCATGATAATAAAAGCATTATTGTTGGTAGCGATTATACAATTATAATTTTTTGATGTAGTCGATGTAGTCGATCTCCCCGTGTTAAGTGTGCAAATAGTACCATCGCCTGAAGTTGTCATTTGACTAGAACCACCGATTAAAGATCCTGCGATAGCAATGGAAAAAAAGTGTGTGTATATAATTAATGGAATAATTATTTTTAAGATGTAGTTAATCATAATTCACCGTATTTTAATTTTATGTGATGTATTTATTGTTTTATTAGTACTATGAAATATATAACACATGCAATAGTTAAAATGAAAAATATTTAACTGATTTGTAAAATGAAAAATCAAATATTGTAAAAATTAATCGGTATAAATATTTTCGACAAATTGAATTAATTTTGAACTGATGAGCTGAATGTTCTGACTATTTTTGAGTAACTGATCTTGATGAGTGACTAATTTTAGATCTTGTGGTAGCAATAAATGTTGTTCCAAAATTTCTTCTGAATGAAAAAGTTCAAAAGCCAATTGATTGAGATTTGCATCATAAATTTGGCTATGAACAAATAAATGCAGTTCTTGAGAGAACACAGGAATTAGTTCTAGATATTCTGTTTCTAATGTGTGGAGTATATTTTTACTATTTTCAGGATGTTGCTGAATTTGCTTGCTGAATTCTTCGCTATAGCGTTGCATGCGATACAAGCTTGGTAATAAAGTGACAAAGTATTTTTGTTTTTGTTGATTTTGCTGAGTTTTACTTTGCTTTTGTTCTAGGTGTTTTAGATAAAGGGGAATACTAATCGCTACAAAAATGGCAAATACCGATCCAACAGCTTGAACCCATGCGGCCAGTTCTTGATTAAAAATTAAGTCAGACTGTGTCAGCATTTTAGAAATTCCAAGTATTATTATTAGACTAGTCTAGTGTGAATAATGGTCAAATTGAAGTGTAAATCGTAAATTTTAATATAAAAATAATACAAGTATTAGCATGAATTGAAACGGTTTTATTATAATTATTTTATATACATTTTATGTTGTGCATTCTTATGTCTTTTGCTTTAAAACCAGCTACTCAAACTGTGCTTGAAGTGTCGCCACAGCATAAAAAGCTAAACTGTTTGATTGATGAAATTGAACAACAAAAGTTATTGTTAAATGCTTGGCAAAATGCAAAAGATGAAATTCGTGCATATAGTCAAAAGGCTTTGATGCCTGCGTATCGTGATTTATATATGACGTTGTTTGAGCAAATGCAGGCACTTTGGAATAGCCTAAGCACATATAATTTAACTAAGTCAGATTCTGCACAAGTTGAAATTAAAATTCAGGCTTTGATAAAGCTTTTAAAAGATTCCAAAATGCTTGAGCAAATGCAGTTAGATAAAGTGAATGAGTTGTTTACCTATTATGAGCAGGCGGAAGCACATGCAAAAGATAAGAAAAATAAAAAGAAAACTCAGGAATGCGAGGCTGATATAACACAATATTTAGATATTTCTGATGATGTTGAAGAATGGAATACCAATGAATATGCTCAAGCTCGTGAGCAAGCCAAACTCAAACGTCAGCAAGATAAACAAGCACAAGCTGAAAAATTAGTAAACCAATCGCTGAAAACCGTATATTTAAAAGTCGCATCCATCATTCACCCTGATCGTGAACCTGATGAATCAAAAAAAGCCGAAAAAACCGAGCTGTTACAACGTGCCAATGAAGCCTATGAACAGGAAGATTTATTCTTTTTACTCAAACTGCAACTTGAAGTCGAACAAAGTAAACAAGGTTCAAATAAAGGTTTAAGCACCGAGCAAGTGAAGTTTTATCAACAGGCTTTAGAAGCGCAAAGCCAAGCCTTAAAAAAGCAGATTCAGGAATTGATTGATTCATTGGTTTGGTCAAATAAAGCCAAAATTGCGGTGCAAAAGTCGAAAGGGCAACTCAATATTGAGCAGTTGTATAAGCAGATTGATGCGGATGTGTCGGCGGTGAAGCAACAGTTAAAAGCTGAAAAGCAACGTTTGATGTATATGGGGAAAGAGAGTGGGCTGGAGATGTTGTTGGAGCATCAAGTGCTGTAATTTTTTAAAAGCACCTCTCCCTAATTTTCCTCCCCCTTGCGAAGCAGTGCTTCTCATTCTAGAGGGAGAAGGAGTTGCATCTGATTAGATACCATCACGTAATTTAATAATGAACGTTCCCTCTCCTTGTAGGAGAGGGCTAGGGAGAGGTGATAAAATTTGATAATCTAAAGAAAATAATAAAAATTAAATCCAAAATGAACAAAAAGCTCGATCCCCAGCTATTAACCTTCGCCAAATCCATGCGCCACACCGCCACCGATGCTGAAAACCTCATGTGGCAAGTTCTACGTGCTAAGCAGTTTATGAATCTTAAATTTCGTCGTCAGCATGTGATCAAACCTTATATTGTGGATTTTTACTGTCATGAAATTGGTTTAGTGATTGAGTTAGATGGTAGTCAGCATGGAGCGGATGATGCTGTTGAATATGATGCTGAACGGACGAAGTTTTTAGAGGCTTTGGGTTTAACCGTTGTGCGGTATTGGAATCATGATGTGTTAGGGCGGACGGATGTGGTGTTGGGGGATTTATGGCGAAAATGCACGGAATTAAAACATACCTCTCCCTAACCCTCTCCTAAAAGGAGAGGGAACTCCATTGCGAAATTCACCAAGGTATTCAATCAAATGACGCTCCCTCTCCCTATGGGAGAGGGTTGGGGTGAGGGCTATTTAATAGGTGATGTATAACTTCTTAAGACATAACCTTCTAAAACTTCGTCACTAATCTCTGTTCGTACTTTTAACCAAGATTTATGTAAGTCAGGATCATGGACAATTTCTAAAAATTTATATTGCTCTAACTCTTCTATAATTTCACTTTTTAAACTGGGATTTATGTATATAAATGAGGTTCTTGTCGTAATACGAGAGTTTTTAAATTCATTTTTATCAATACTATTCGGAGAGTTTTTAGCTACTTCATATTTGGATTGCAAGTAAAAAAATAATGCACTATTTAAAAAATTTTGAGCTAGTGTTACAAGGAGTTGATCCAAAGGAACTTGAGCATGAATAACTAAAATATAAATTGAAAGCAAAATTGTATTGATAAACAGCGATTCATCATTTATTTGAGTAGGTTTTTCGAGATTATGGTTGTTTAAATTCTCATCTGCAATATTGATACTATCTTCAATAATATCAATGGAGTGGTTTTCTTTTTGAATTTTCTCAAAAGTTGATACAGATAAGCTCTCAGCTAATAAGCCTAAACTTGAATGTGAAGAAGCTAAAGTAGTTAACTGTTCTACTGTATTTGCTGATTTCCAAGAGTTAATAAGAGCGATTTCAGTGTGATTTAATAAATTATTCAAACTAAAAAATTCTTGAGTATTAAGTAATTTTTCAATAGGTGTGGTTAATGCTACTAACTTAGCAATTTGAGCCATTGCTGAATTTTCGTAAAGCTTAGAAACTTGAGCCATTGCCGAACTTTCATAAAGCTTAGAAGCCTGAGCCATTGCCGAACTTTCATAAAGCTTAGAAGCCTGAGCCATTGCTGAACTTTCATAAAGCTTAGAAGCTTGAGCCATTGCTGAATTTTCGTAAAGTTTAGAAACTTGAGCCATTGCTGAATTTTCGTAAAGTTTAGAAACTTGAGCCATTGCTGAATTTTCATAAAGCTTAGAAGCTTGAGCTATTGCTGAGTTATCGGATAATTTAGCAGTCTGAGCTAAAGTAGAATAATCTGTTAAAGCTTTAATTTTTTCTAACGTTAATCTTCCCAAGCTTGTTTTCATGTTATAAAGTTCTTATGACTTAATTAACTGTTATTATAAATAAAAACCCCCTCATTCGAGGGGATTTTTTGAATCAAATTACAGCATTAAAGCGCCGCAATCTGCTCCATATTCGCTTTAATCTTCGCTAACTGATCAGCAAACTCAGCAAGTTTCACTTTCTCGCCCTCAACCACAGCCGCAGGTGCTTTTGCCACAAAACCTTCGTTAGAAAGTTTAGTTGCAATTTGGTCATGCTGTTTTTGAACCTTGTCTAAGTCTTTTTGTAGACGACCCAATTCCGCTTTAGGGTCAATTAAACCCTTCATTGGAACGAATACAGACACATGACCTACAACACTTGAAGAAGACAATGGCGGTTGTTCAGCATCTGCAAGGAAAGTAATGCTTTCAACTTTTGCCAATGCTTTAAACAATGGTTCAATACGTGCGATTTGAGCTTTTTCAGCATCAGTCGTGTTTTGAAGAAGAACAGGCAACAAACGAGCATTACCTAAGCCCATCTCACCACGAATGTTACGTACTGCACCAATCAAACCTTGAAGCCATTGCATATCTGCTTCAGCTTGGTCGTTGATGAGCGCTTGGTCAGCAACAGGGTATTGTGCAAGCATAATCGTTTCGCCAACGATGTTCAGTTTTGGCGCAAGTGTTTGCCAGATTTCTTCTGTAAGGTACGGCATCAAAGGATGAGCCAAACGTAAAGATGCTTCCATCACAGAAAGAAGAACACGACGTACTTCAGCTTTACGCTCAACCGATACGTTGTCATCATTTAGAACAGGCTTAGTCAGCTCTACATACCAGTCACAGTATTCATTCCAAATAAACTCGTAAATCGCTTGTGCAGCCAAGTCTAAACGATAGGTTGCAAATGCAGTTTGCACTGCTTGTTCCGCTTTTTGTAGACGGCTCACGATCCATTGTTCAGGTAATTCCCAAAGATCTTGGCGAACTTCTTGACCAATCACTTGCTCTTCGCAGTTCATCATCACGAAACGGGTTGCGTTCCAGATTTTGTTGGCAAAGTTACGGTAACCTTCAACACGTTTCATGTCGAACTTGATGTCACGACCAGTGTTCGCAAGCGCACAGAATGTGAAACGAACCGCATCTGTACCGTAAGATTGAATGCCTTCAGGGAATTCTTTACGGGTTGATTTTTCAATCTTCGCCGCTTGTTTCGGGTTCATGAGTCCTGTAGTACGTTTTTGTACTAGAGTTTCAAGGTCAACACCGTCAATCAAGTCTAATGGGTCAAGCACGTTCCCCTTAGATTTAGACATTTTCTGACCTTCGCCATCACGTACCAAACCGTGTACATATACAGTTTTGAACGGAACTTGCGGTGTGCCATCTTCATTTTTCATGAAGTGCATGGTCATCATAATCATGCGGGCAACCCAGAAGAAGATGATGTCGAAACCTGTAACCAACACATCAGTCGGGTGGAAGGTATTTAAGAAATAGTTTTCTTTATCTTTCGCTTCATCGCCAGTCCAACCTAAAGTTGAGAATGTCCAAAGACCTGATGAGAACCATGTATCCAATACGTCTTCGTCTTGGTTCAATTCAACTTCAGGCGCAATGCCGTTTTTCGCACGAACTTCGTCTTCATTACGACCAACGTAAACATTGCCTTCCGCATCGTACCAAGCAGGAATGCGGTGACCCCACCACAATTGACGAGAGATACACCAGTCTTGAATGTTGTTCATCCAAGCCATGTACATATTGCTGTATTGTTCAGGAACGAATTTGATGTCGCCATCTTTAACCGCTTTAATTGCAGGTTCAGCAAGCGGTGCAATCTTCACATACCATTGGTCTGTAAGAAGTGGCTCAACGATCACGCCTGAACGGTCACCGCGAGGTGGTTTAAGCGTATATGGTTGAATTTGGTCTAACCAACCTTCAGATTCCGCTTGTTCGACTAACTTTTTACGTGCTTCAAAACGTTCTAAACCAACATAGTCTGCAGGGGCAGGAATGGTTTTAGAAATTTGTTCGCCAGCTTTGGCGATGTATTCAAACTCAGCAAGCACTTCAGCATTTTTGTTGAAGATATTGATGATTGGCAATTCGCAACGTTTACCCACTTCATAGTCATTGAAGTCATGCGCAGGGGTAATTTTTACACAGCCTGTACCGAATTCTTTGTCTACATATTCATCTTTAACGATAGGAACTGCACGACCTGTAATTGGCAGGATAATGTTCTTACCAACTAAATCAGCATAACGCTCATCATCAAGGGCAACCGCAACTGCTGTATCACCTAATAATGTTTCAGGACGAGTTGTCGCAACTACGATGTGATCTTTACCATCGTGAGTGCGAAGTGACTTATCTTCAAAGAAATATTTGAAGTGCCACAGTGAACCTGCTTCTTCTTTATCAGACTCAACTTCTAAGTCAGAAAGTGCCGTTTGTAATTTTGGATCCCAGTTTACAAGGCGTTTACCACGGTAAATCAAACCATCTTCGTGAAGTTTTACAAACACTTCTTTCACAGCATTTGATAAACCTTCATCCATGGTGAAGCGTTCACGTGACCAGTCTACAGATGAACCTAAACGACGGATTTGACGGGTAATTGTACCGCCTGATTGTTCTTTCCATTCCCAGATTTTGTCGATGAACTTTTCACGACCTAAATCATGACGGCTAATACCTTGTGCACCCAACTGACGCTCTACAACCATTTGCGTTGCAATACCTGCGTGGTCAGTACCCGGTTGCCAAAGCGTGTTAAAACCAGACATACGTTTATGGCGAGTCAACGCATCCATAATGGCATTGTTAAAACCATGACCCATGTGCAAGCTACCAGTGACGTTTGGTGGCGGAATCATGATACAGAAAGACTCGCCTTTTTCAGACGGTTTGAAGTAACCACGCTCTTCCCAAGTTTGGTACCATTTTTTCTCGATCTCAGTCGGATCGTAGGTTGTCGCGATATTTTGCGCTGAATCAGTCATAGTTCGAACAGTTCAAAAGTGGATAAAAAATTGCGTCTATTGTAGCAAAAAAAAATGCAACTGAGGGGGCTTAACCAAATGCAAACTGTATGCAATTGGAATAGTGTTGTAATCAGCACAAGATGTTGTACATTCTATAAGTGAAGGGACATCATAATTATTAAGAAATGAAGGGAAAGTTTTATGCAGAATGTGGTTTTTCTAGGTGTGGAAAACAGTACGTTTGCTCAGTTTGAAAATATTGCTCACCGCTTGAAACAAGGCGATTCAGCAAGTGTTGCTCAAGAATTAGGTCAAGTTCTTGCAGATATGTCTTGTTATGTGGTTGATCAGGTTTTTGGGGAAATAGCAAAAATACGTGCACATTCAGATCTTGAGTCGGAAAATACGTTGCAACAAATAAAAGAAAATTTAAAAAAATATATGCCTTGGGCAATCGCCTTTTTTAGTAACGAGCGCTTAGTGGCTTTAGTGAAATATTTACAAAATAATATGTGTCGTATCAATAGCAGGCATTTCTTAACGTATAGCGTAAGTCCTGAACTGGTGTCACAGGCAAAGCATATAATGAGTCGCATTGAATCTGGTGATACTTTTAGTGTTGCTGTTGCGTTTGAAATTTTTATCCAGATTGTTGATTTGGGAATTGATCAACTTATTTTTACACCGAAAAAACTACTTAAATTTAATTTTGTGGTCGATAAAACTTTAACGGGTGTTATTCGGTTAACTAGTCAGTTAGGGTATAAGCGAATTGAAAAAATTTCGACACAGTTCGATTTTGACAATGCACAAAAATCGTTAAGACATTTTTTTAGTTTTTTAGAACATCCCGATCAGCCATCTATATAAGATAAGGAGAATTGATGATGACAATTTCACAAGAATTAGAGCAAAAAGTTGTTTGGATTACAGGTGCATCTTCAGGTTTAGGGCAAGCTCTTGCTATTGAGTGCGCGAATCGTGGTGCACAGGTTATTTTATCTGCACGTCGCTTAGCAGAATTAGAAAAAGTACGTTTAACTCTTGCAGAGCCCAATCGACATTTATCTGTTGTGATGGATGTGACCGATGATGCTCAAGTGAAAACTGCGTATGACATGGTATTAAAAGAAAAAGGGAAAATTGATTGGCTTATTAATAATGCGGGCTTGAGTCAGCGCGCGTTAATTGCGGATACAACTATGGAAACTGAGCGAAAAATCATGGAAATTGATTATTTTTCGCAAGTCAATTTAACCAAGACTGTTCTTCCTACATTTTTAACGCAAAAAGTAGGTCGAATTGTATTTGTTTCGAGTGTTGCAGGTTTATTGGGTACGCAATATCGTGCAACTTATTCAGCTGCAAAAGGTGCAATTCATATGTGGGCAAATAGCTTACGTGCGGAAGTTGCAGATGAAGGGGTTGATGTTTCTGTTATTTTCCCAGGTTTTGTCAAAACGAATGTGTCATTTAATGCCTTAAATGGAGCAGGGCAGCCGCAACAACATCAAGATGAAGTCATCGAAAATGGGTTAGAGCCAGATCATTTTGCCAAAATTGCTGTAAATGCTTTGTTAAAAGGACAAGAATATATTGTGATTGGTGGGCAAAAGGAAGTGCTAGGAACATGGGTGTCACGTTTATCACCAAGCACACTTTATAAAATGATTCGTAAAACCAAAGTGAAATAAAACAATAAAAATCCTCTCCTTGTAGGAGAGGGTTTGGGTGAGCTTAAGCTTTACTTTTTACCGCTGTCCCATAAGCAAAGACTTCGACCATACCGCCTTGCATGCCAAGTTCAGTCGTACTTAAACGAAGTCCTAAAATTGTCGTTGCACCCATTTTTTCTGCTTCAAGTTTAAGACGGACAATGGCTTCACGCCGTGCTCGTTCAACAATGCTTTCATAACTTGTAAGTCTGCCACCAAAGAAATTTTGGATATTTGCAATCACATATTTAAAGTAATCATGTGAGATCACAACATTGCTACTGATGAGTTGCCCCATAGCATCGCAAGTTTTAAAGCGACTATTTTCCATAAGAATGTATGCTAAGCGTGCTTCTTGCTGCTCAAGTTCTCTAAAATGTTTGCGTTCTATATGACGACCAACGCCCCAACCAATTGAAAATAAAACAACAAAGATCGCAATTTTTAAGAAAATAGCATCCATGTCAATTTAACCTTGTGTTGGAAATGGGTTAGGTATAGCAGGGGTATCTGTTTGAACCACAACAGCTGTACCATATACAAAAAGTTCAGATGCACCTTGTGCAATATTAGACGTGGAAAAACGAATACCAACAACCGCATTTGCACCTAAAGATTGTGCTTTGTCTATCATGCGTTGCATTGCTTCTTGGCGTGATTCTTCCAAAAGTTCTGTGTAACCTTTAAGTTCACCACCCACAATATTTTTTAAGCCAGCCATTAAATCACGACCGACATGTTTACTACGAACGGTACTGCCATATACAACATCTATTTGGCGAATAATCTGATGACCTGGAACGGATTCTAAATTGCTTAACAACATAATAATTCTGTTAGAATAATGAAAAATAAGTATGCGTAACTTTATATACTAAAAATTAGTGAAAACAAAATTTCTAAAAATATATAGATAAATGAAACGAGTTTAATATGAATAATGGTGTTCCAATAGAACAATTAGAGACCCTTAACAAAGTTCTACTAGATTACTCTCATCAAGCAAGATCAGCATTTGATCGACATGATTATGTGCAAGCAACTCATTTGGTTAGAGAGGTGTTAAATATAGTACCTAATCATCCTATAGCCTTAAGTGATCTTGCGATTGCAGTATTACGGTTGGGCGATTATGAAAGTGCTTATCAATATTTCATGCAAGCACTAGAGGCGAGCGGCAACAATGTAAGCATTAATTTATATGATGGTTTGACTGAAGTCTGTTTCTATTTGAAGAAAGTTCGTGATCAAAAAAAATATGGTCGTTTAGCGGTAGAAGGACGTAAGAAAGAAGTGCTTAATGAGCCTTTTTTAGCTTTACCTAAAAAGAAAGCACCTGCTTTTAATTCAAATAACCCTAAAGAAAATATAATTAGTTATTCCTTATTTGGTAGTCAAGTTCGTTACTGTGAATATGCAGTTTTAAATGCTCAACGTGCTTTAAAAATTTTCCCAGAGTGGCGTTGCCGTTTTTATGTGGATGAGACCGTTCCTAGACATGTGATTAATCGTTTAATAGACCTAAATGCACAAGTTATTTTTGTAACAGAAAGCATGAAGCAATTGCCAGGTCGGTTTTGGCGTTTTTATGTGATGGATGATCCGAATGTAAAGTATTTCTTGATACGAGATGCTGATTCTATTCTATCATATCGAGAAAAGATGGCAGTTGAAGAGTGGATTGATTCTGGGAAGTGGTTTCATACTATGCACGACTCGAAAGATCATGTGGAATTAATACTTGCAGGTATGTGGGGTGGCTGTACGGGTGTTATCCAAAATATTGAACAGCGTATTTTGGAATTTATAAGATCTAAACGGTATATGTCACTTAATGTTATCGATCAGCATTTTTTACGTTTTTGTATCTGGTCAACAGTAAAACAAAGTGTCTTGATACACGATAGCCAAGGTTATGATGCAATAGGTAAAAAGTTTAATACACAAGCAAGTATATTAGATCGTGATTTAGATAAAGATTTTTATGTTGGACGTGTTGAAATTAAACGTCAATTGCTTGTACGTATACAAGATAAAGATGCTCAAATTGATGTTGTGACTTGGGTGCTGACAGATGAAAAGGGAAATGAAATCTGTAATTATGATCAGGTGATAGCAGGTTCATCTGAATTTAATGTGTTATTACCAGATACTTATGTTGAAAATGTTTTACAAGGTAAATGGTCCTTAATCACATTAGCAAAAAAGTATAGTTAATAAAAAGCCCACCGAAGTGGGCTTTTTTATAAGATCAAAAAATTATTTTTGATCTGCTTTGTTGTATTTAAGATCTGAAGAAGAGGGTTGTTTAACCACTTGATCAGATGTATTCGCTTTTACACCGCCACCCAGTGTTTTATACAATTCAACTTGGTTGTTTAGGTTAGCTTGTTCTAATAACAATAAACCTTGTTCTGCGGAATAAGACGAGCGCTGAGCATCTAACACACTTAAATAGCTATCGATACCAGCACGGAAGCGAGCATCAGAAAGTTTATATGTGATGTTTGTTGCATCAACTAAGCGACGTTGAGCATTTAAACGATCGTTAATGTTCTGACGTACAGCCAAAGCATCATTCACTTCACGGAAAGCAGATTGAATTGATTTTTCATAATCAGATAAAGCAATTTCTTGATCTGTTTGTGAAATTTTAATATTTGCTTTACGTGTACCCCAGTCAAAGATTGGAATATCAAGACTTGGACCAATAGACCATGCAAAACTACCAGATTTAAATAAATCACTTAAATCTGTAGATGCATAACCTGCTGTACCTGTAAGAGTGATTGTTGGGAATAAACGAGCTTTAGCAGCACCAATATTTGCACCTGCAGCAGAAAGTTTATATTCCGCAGCACGAACATCAGGACGGTTATTCAATAAATCACTTGGTAAACCTGAGCCAATTGAGCTTGAATTCGTAACGCGAGTTATACGCTGAGTTGGCAACAAGTTTGCTGGAACCGTTTCACCTACAAGTAGGTTTAGTAAGTTCTGCGCTTGAGTAATTTGAGTTTTATAATTTGCAACATCGTTACGCGCAATTTCAACAGAAATCTGAGCCTGACGAACAGGAATTTCACTGTCGATACCAACATCGAAACGTTTTTTGTTGAGATTATAAGACTCTAATTGAGTTTTTAGCGTTTGGTTAGCAAGTTGTAAATTTGCATTGGCAAATGAATAGCTTAACCACGCTTGAGACACTTGACTGATGAGCGCAATTTGAGTTGCATCACGTGCACTTGCTGTAGCAAGGTAAGTATCTAAAGCATTGTCTTTTAAGCTACGAACACGACCCCAAAAATCTAACTCATAGGCAGTAACACCTAAACCCACGTTATATGATGAGTATGGATTGTTTGGGTCACGTGTAGGTGTTACTTGACGTAAAACACTACCACTTGCACCAATGGTTGGAAGCTGGTTGTTTTCAGTAATTTGATACTGTTGTTGCGCACGTTGAATGTTCAATGCAGCAGTACGTAAATCACGGTTATTTGCTAAAGCTAAGTCCAATACTTGTAATAAGCGTTGATCTGAGAAGAAGTTTTTATAACCTTGTTCAGCAACCGAAGTACCAGAAGCATTTGTGTAGCTACTTGGAATATCTGCTTTGACTACGGGTTCTGGGCCACGCATGCTTTGACAAGCAGTCAAAGCAAGCGCAAGTGCAGATACCGCAATGCTACGACCTGTAATAGACCATACATTTTGCATCACGATGATTGCTCCTGATTATTTTGTGGTTTTGGTTTGTACTTAAAGATACTTCGTACCCATACGTAGAATACAGGAATGAAGAAAATACCTAGAAGTGTTGAGCTAATTACCCCACCAAGTACACCGTAACCTACAGAGTGTTGGCTACCAGCACCAGCGCCACTAGAAAGAGCGAGTGGAAGTACACCAAAACCGAAAGCTAAGGTTGTCATAATGATTGGGCGTAAACGCATTTTTGCAGCATGAAGTGTTGCAGCAAAAAGCTCTTCACCTTTTTCTTGGAGTTCTTTTGCAAACTCTACAATCAAGATGGCATTTTTCGCAGATAGACCAATTACGGCAACCATAGCAACTTGGAAGTAGATGTTATTGGATAGGTTTGGATTTTTGAAAACAACCATACCAAGGAAAGTTAAAGCCACAGCACCCAAAATACCTAAAGGAACAACTAAAAGTACAGAGAATGGAATTGACCAACTTTCATAAAGTGCAGCAAGACACAAGAATACAATTAACAATGAAAGAGCATATAAGAATGGAGCTTGAGCACCAGACTCACGTTCTTCTAAAGATAAACCAGTCCACTCATAATCAAAGCCCGATAGTCCCATAGATGGAAGTTTTGCAACAATTTCTTCCATTGCAGCCATAGCATCACCAGAGCTGACACCAGGAGCAGGAGTACCTTGAATGTTCATGGATGCAATGCCGTTATAACGCTCAAGACGTGGAGAACCATACGTCCATTTCCCAGAAGAGAATGCCGAGAATGGAACCATCGTACCTTGGTTATTACGTACATACCATTTATCTAAGTCTTCAGGCATCATGCGTGAATCTGCTTCGCCTTGAACATATACTTTTTTCACACGACCACGATCAACGAAGTCATTAATATATGAACCACCCCATGCCATACCCATAGTCGTGTTGATTTCGGCAGTACTTACGCCCATTGCACCAGCAGCAGCTTGGTCAACAATGATTTGGTATTGAGGTGTATCTTCTTGACCGTTAGGACGCACACCAACGAGGCGTTTATCTTGGGCAGCCATACCTAAAATTGCATTACGCGCATTTAATAATTGTTGATGACCTTTACCACTTGCATCTTTAAGCTGTAAGTTAAAGCCAGCAGATACACCAAGTTCAGGCATTGCAGGAAGCTGTAATGGCATGATGTAAGATGCATCTTTTACAATCATATTAAGTGCCATACCACGTTGGATAATTGCACCCACCTGAGCTTCTGGAGATTTACGATCGCTCCAATCTTTTAGTTTAATAAATGCTAAACCAGCATTTTGACCAACACCTGTAAAAGAGAAACCAGATACGCTGAATACGGATTCCACGTAGTCTTTTTCTTTATTTAGGAAGTAATCGGTCATTGCACCAATGGTTTTGTCTGTACGCTGCAAGGTAGCATTTGGTGGTAATTGAACCAAAGTCATTACAACACCCTGATCTTCCTCTGGTAAGAAAGAAGATGGAAGTTTTGTAAATAACAGACCAAGCACACCTAAAACAACAACATAAAGCACGCCAGAAAAAGCTTTCTTGTGCGTCATGATGTTGACGCCACCTTGGTATTTTTCTGCGAGTTTGTCGAAGCTTGTATTAAACCAACGGAAGAAACGAGCTGGTAAGCTATTGCTTGGCGCAGCATTTTTCTCATGTTGTTTAAGAAGTGTTGCACAAAGGGCAGGCGTAAAGGTTAGTGCTACAATCAATGAAAGAATCATTGCTGTTACAAGTGTAATTGAGAACTGACGATAAATTACACCTGTTGTACCACTCATAAATGCCATTGGTACGAATACGGCTGTAAGTACAGAAGTAATACCAATTAAGGCACCAGAAATCTGTTTCATTGAAACTTCTGTAGCAGTAACAGGATCAAGGTGTTCTTCTACCATGACACGTTCAACGTTTTCGACTACAACAATCGCATCATCTACCAATAGACCAATGGCAAGTACCATTGCGAACATTGTAAGCGTGTTGATTGAGAAGCCAAATAAGTTAATAACCGCAAATGTACCTAATACAACAACAGGAACTGCCATTGTAGGAATAATAGTTGCACGCCAGTTTTGAAGGAACAAGAACATCACAAAGAATACAAGGATGATCGCTTCAATAAGCGTGTGAACTACAGATTCAATAGAGAGTTTAATAAATGGCGTGGTATCGAATGCAAGTTGGTCTTTCATACCAGTAGGGTAGTTTGGACGTAACTCTGCAAGACGTGCTTCAACTGCTTTTGCTGTATCTAAAGCATTTGCGCCTGTTGCAAGTTTAATTGCAACACCACCAGCGGCTTTACCATTAAATTTAGAGTCGAACTGATAGTTGTCTGCACCTAATTCAATACGAGCAACATCACCTAAACGAACTTGAGCGCCGTTCGTGGTGTTTTTAAGGAAGATGTCTTTGAATTGTTCAGGTGTTTGTAAAAGGCTTTGGGCATTGACTGTTGCGTTTAGTACTTGACCTTCAACAGAAGGAGCACCACCTAATTGACCTACAGCAACTTGCGCATTTTGTGTGCGTAAAGCTGTTGCAACATCACTAGGTGTGACTTGCAAACTTGTCATTTTAGATGGATCCATCCAAATACGCATTGCATAAGAACCACCAAATACCTGTACTTCACCAACACCAGATACACGGCTAAGTGGCTCTGAAATGTTCGAATTTACATAGTCTTTAATGTCATCTGCAGATAGTGATGGATCTTCTGAGAAGAATGCCAGTACTTGTAAGAAACTAGCACCAGACTTTGTTACTTTTATACCTTGACGTTGAACGTCTTCAGGTAGAAGAGCAGTAGCAGATTGAAGTTTGTTTTGAACTTGAACTTGTGCAATATCAGGATCGACACCTTGTTCAAAGTTCAATGCAATAGATGCTTGACCATTACCAGCACTATTAGAAGAAATATAACGTAAACCATCTAGACCATTCATTTGTTGTTCAATGATCTGAGTTACGGTGTTTTCTACAGTTTCAGCAGACGCACCAGGGTATGTCGCAGAAATAGTGACAGTTGGTGGTGCAATGGTTGGATACTGTGCAATAGGCATTTTTGTTAGCGTGATAATACCCGCCAACATAATGACTAATGAAATCACCCAAGCAAAAATTGGGCGATGGATAAAGAATTGAGCCATTCAGTCTACCCCTTATTTGTTTGAAGTAGCTTTTTGTTCAGTTTGAGCTTTTGCTTGAGGTTGCGCACCTTGCGGAGCAGTCGCTTGAGGCTGATATGGTTTAGCAACAACTTGTTGTTCTGGTTTTACTTTCGCAATACCATCAACAATAACTTTTTCACCCGTTTTTAGGCCTTCAGTAACAATCCAATCTTTACCTTGAGTTCCTGCAGTCGTTACTGGACGTGATTCAACTTGTCCTTTTGCATTTACTAACATTGCAATAGCTTGACCTGTTGGGGTGCGAGTAATAGCAACTTGTGGAATAAGGTAAGCATTTGGCACGATACCTTGTACAATTTGCGCGTTAACAAACATACCAGGAAGTAATAAATGATTTGGATTTGGGAATACAGCACGTAAAGTAACGGTACCTGTATCTGGATTTACGCTTGCATTAGAAAATGCTAAACGTCCTTCAACGCCGTACTCACTGCCATCTTCAAGTTTTAACTTCACTTTTGTGTTGTTACTACTATCGAGGCTACCTTTGCTTAACTGTTGGCGTAAGCGTAACAGCTCTGCACTAGATTGGTTGATGTCTACATAAATTGGATCTAGACGTTGTACTGTAACCAAAGGTTCAGCTTGGCTTGCTGTTACTAAAGCACCAACAGTAACAGTTGAACGGTTTGTCTGACCTGAAATAGGTGAGCGAACAGTTGAATAGCCTAAATTGATTTCAGCATTTTGAACTTCTGCACGAGATGCAGCAACATCTGCTTCAGCCAATTTTACTTGAGCAACAATGTCATCATATTCTTGTTTAGAAACAGCATTACTGCCTACAAGTTGACGGTAACGACCTTCTTTAACACGCAAAACACCTAAGTTGGCTTGTTGACGAGTTAATGCAGCACGAGCGCTATCCGCATTTGCACGGTTAGTACGTGGGTCAATTTCATAGAGTGCTTGACCTTCACGGACATAGCTACCTTCAGTAAATAGACGTTTCAGAATAACGCCACTTGTTTGTGGGCGAACTTCTGAAATTTCAAACGCATTTGTACGACCTGAGAGTTCTACGGACTGTTCTACGCTTTGAGGTTGTGCAACGATAACACCAACTTCAGTAGGTGGCATTTGTTGAGCTGCAGCAGCTTGCTGAGCATCCTTGGGATCTTTGCTACAACCAACAAGTGCAATACTTGTTGCTAATGCGCAAGCAGACAGGGCGGGTGCCCAAAGCTTTGCCGACATCATTATTCCACCTCAATTAGATTTTCTATCTAAATTATAAATTTTTTGCACCACTATATTTGATGAAAATCAGATAAAGCAGTAACTTCCAAATCAATTTTGTTCCAATCGAATTAGATTCTCGAAGGGAAGAGCACACCTAAATGCAGTCTATATACACCAATTATCGGTATCTATAATAAAGTAAATAAAATAAATACTTTATATTTTGGATGTTGCAAATAGATGTATGTCATAAGTAGTCAATTGCCTATGTGCTTAGGTAAGAACATCAAAGCTTTTAACCATATTTAAATGTACAAAAAGTGTGAAATAGAAATGATGTATTTCAGAGTCACATAAAGACATTGCTACCCATAATGTTGAGTAGCAATGACATTGTTTGTTTGAGAACAAACAATGTATATAACATATAATATGGTTATAAATAACACAGAAATTGTATTGCTTATAACGAAAAAACCAACAGAAATCATGTTTAGGAACGCTACTCTTGAATTAACTAAACATTTGTTGTAGTTGGGGATTAAAGAGTTTGCGATTTTATTATTTAAAAGTAAGGTACTGATAAGTAATAACAAACAGATCTATTTGTTTAGTTTTTTATGAGTATAAATCCTTCATACATTAAAAAAATTAATGCGCAATTAATAAGAAAAACAAAGTGTACTCGTCAGTACACTTTTTTTCAAGTGCATAGACTTTGTGCATATTTCATTGAATTTTTAGACATCTTAAAAACTAAAGCCATAAATAAAGAGAGATTACTTTTTGTGCCCCTCGTGTTTGTCTTCAATTTCTAAATTATTTTTAGATGGCCAGAAGAAATCTATAGGACGTGTTAGAAAGTGAGTGAGTACAAGTTTTGCTAAAGGTTTCCATTGCTCAAAATGAACACGACGAGCACGTAGAGCTACGATAATAGTTAGTGTAAAGCTTACAAATAAGTTGGTTAAGCCAATTAATAACACGCCAAGAAAAGACACAATAATTAAGCCTATATCGGGTGTGCCATTAATTAGCATTAAGCCTTGAATAAAGTTTGCAGAGGCAAAGGCAATATGACGAATATCTAAAGGTAGCCCTAAAATATAGCCTAGGGTTCCCATACTTCCTAGCATGATACCAAACAGGAAATTACCAGCTAAAGCACCTAAGTTACGTTCTATGTATTGAGCAAACTTATCTAAGCGCTCTTGTTTTATGTATTTGCGAAGTTGAGGGTGTGCTTGAATGCGAGGTCCAATTTTACGATAGACCGCCATATTGTCGAAATAACCAGCCAGTAGACCAGATAAGAAAAGACAAACTCCGGCAATTGCTGCATGAAGAATAGCTAAAGAAGTGAATGGGTTTAAATCATGCAATGTTTTTGTAGCTTTGTAGTGATTCATTAATGGCTCATGTAGGGTGACATCCCAAAGCATGACAATTAGTGCTGCAACAGGAATTGCAATAGAAATGTTACCTAAAATGGCTACAAATTGAGTTCGAATAATATTGATAATAAGTGCAGCTAGTTCAGCAATTTGAGCTGTTCTAGAACCTTTTTGCTGTTGAACTGTAGATGCAAGTGCAGCAGCCGTCATCGCAGGTTGTTTTGTTGCGACCGTAAAATGCAAAACATGAATGAGCATAAAGCCAAGAGAGTAGTTCATGCTATATGAAAATGCCTGCATTAACGGAGCTAAAGAGGCACGTGCCATTAGTACTTTTAATGTTGCCATGATCGCAATGATCACACCTGCACCAGCAGCAGACTTATACATTCCGAAAAAGCCTGCTTTATCTGTACTTACATAGTGCTCACCAGTTTTACTTGCATTTTCCGTTACTTGTAAGGCAATAAGTTCACTATTGGTGACGAGCAATGAACGAACACTGCGTTCACTATAAATAGCTGTAGTGACATCATTCAGAAGCCAGCCTAAAGAGGTATAGCGAACTTCATTTTTTTCAACAATGAGGTTAATTAAAATTTCTATACGTTCTAAGCATTGCTCTAGTAAAGAAAGTAAATAAGTTAAACTAATACTCACGCCAATGCGTTTGGTTGATCTACGGATTTTTGTAGCTACATTTTTACATTGCTCAAGCATGACCAATGCTTGAGCTGCATCGGGTGGGGTAATGGCAACTAGATTATTATCATCTAAATGTAAGTGCTTGTATTGCTGTATAAAATCATTTACTTCACGGTTTTGAACGAGAAAAGGTGATTCATATTCCGTTAACTCTGGGTGAGCATTAATAAATTCAGGATATAAACCAATACCACTCACGCGGTAAGATAAAACGGTAATAGCTTTAATGATTTCGCTACGAATAAGACGTTTTTCTTCTTGGTTGCTGTGTCCTTGGTTGAGCAATCTGAAAAGCTGTTGCCATTGTTTATCTTGAATGCTGTCTAACCAATATTGGTCTGAATACTGATGAAAGACCTTACGAACAAGTTCTTGAAGCTGACTCTCATCATTAATTAATGGAAGAAAGTGTGAACCTAGACGTTGAAAAATTTGGTTCCAAAAACCTTCTAAAGACAAAATGCCGGTATCGGCATAAAGACTAGTTTGTTTGTATTGACTAATTAATTTTAAAACAAAACTTTGTAAGGTTGATGCTGCATCAGGCGTAATTAAAATTGCTTGAATAAAAGCGTTAAATTTTGCGTGAACTTCATCTTGATTGCGAGTGTCGTTGGGGCGAATGCGGTTTACTAATTCAATGAGCAAACTATCATTTAAAACAGCTTGATCAAGATCAAGCTGTTCTTGCATTTTTAGGAATAAGTCATTGAGTTTTATGTACATAAGCAAGTAATAAATCTTTCTTTAATGTGTAAGATTTGGCAATGCTTTATTGAATGCGGTTTAAAGCGAGTTTAGCCAAGTTTTCAAGTGCTTGACGATATTGTGTATCTGGTAATATCGCTAAAGCTTTAATTGCTGCGTCAGTTTCTTCGGTTGCACGTTGACGGCAATAATCTAATGCGCCAGAAGACTGAACAATAGAAATGACACGTTCTAAGTTGTCTGTTCCACCTGTTGCAATGCTTTTTCTCACAATTTCACGTTCTTCACCAGAAGTGTTCGCTAATGCTGAGATTAAAGGTAAAGTCGGTTTACCTTCCATTAAATCATCACCAATATTTTTACCTAATGTTTCGGCATCTGAAGTGTAATCCAAAATATCATCAATAATTTGGAAAGCATTACCAAAGTGACCTGCGTATTGACGTAGTGGTTCACGGAATTGGTTTTGCCCACTCAAAATGGCAGAGCCTTCGGTTGCAAGTTCAAATAAGCGTGAAGTTTTGCCGTGGATAATACTTAAATATGTTTCTTCTGTTGTATCTGGTTGGTGTTGTGATTGTAACTGTAGAACTTCACCTTCAGCAATTTCACATGTTCCTGTAGAAAAATCCTTTAATAAGGTCATGTTGTTTAAATCGACTAAAAGATCAAATGAACGTGAAATAAGAAAATCACCAACAAGTACAGCTGTTTGGTTGTTCCATGTTGCATTTGCAGTAGGGCGTCCGCGACGTAAGCCTGATTCATCAACGACATCATCATGTACTAAAGTTGCGGTATGAAGCATTTCAATAATAGCGGCAAGTTTTCTATGTTGTTCTAAATTTTCTTCACCACATGCTTTTGCTGCAAGTAAACACATAATTGGACGCATGCGTTTGCCGCCAGCTTCCACAACATGTTTACTAACAGCCATCACTAATGCAACTTTTGAAGTAATCCCTTCGTTAATAAACTTGTCCATCGCGGCAAAATCAGAAGCAACAGGAGCGAGAATGTCTTGCTTAAAATCGATGGTCATGTGAAGAGAAACCTCATTTTTGAAATTGGATCTTAGTTTAACAAATATCTTGTTGTTTAAAGTTATCATTGCAGCTTAACTAAGCTAAATCATACAATTTTTAATGATAACTTGAGAATAGTAACAGGTGTTGTCAGGGGAATTAAGTCTCTCAACATGAAACACTGTATTTCTTCTGTTTTTTATATCAAAATTAACGTAATTGTAGTGTGTTTAATTTGAGCAAAATGCAGACAAAACCAAATAAAAATAGGTGTTTATAAAATAAACAGTAAACTTGGGTATTATTTACAGCAAATTGCTTGTTGTTTAGCTCAATATCTATTAAAATCCTTGCCCTTGTATAACCCCCAGTGGCGGTCGTATTAAGATCGGTATATTCCTTTATCGGCACGACGACACGGGCATGTTGGAGTACATTATGTACGCAGTAATCCAAAGCGGTGGTAAACAGAACCGTGTAGTTGAGGGTGAAACCCTTAAAGTAGAATTATTGAAAGCTGAAACTGGCGCTACAATTACGTTTGATGACGTATTAATGTTAGTGAACGGCGAAAGCATTCAAATCGGTGCTCCAGTTGTTGCTGGTGCTACTGTAACTGCTGAAGTAGTTAGTCATGGTCGTCACGACAAAATCCGTATTGTTAAAATGCGTCGTCGTAAACACTATCGTAAACAACAAGGTCACCGTCAATGGTTCACTGAGTTGAAAATTACAGCTATTTCAGGCTAATTACGAGGAGTAAATAGACATGGCAACTAAAAAAGCCGGTGGTTCGACTAAAAACGGTCGTGACTCGAATCCTAAAATGTTAGGTGTTAAAATGTACGGTGGTCAATCTGTGACTGCTGGTAACATTATCGTTCGTCAACGTGGTACAGAATTCCACGCTGGTCAAAACGTAGGTATGGGCCGTGACCATACTTTGTTCGCGACTGCTGACGGCGTGATCAAATTCGAAGTGAAAGGCCAATTCGGTCGTCGCTACGTATCTGTTGAAGCGTAAGTTTTAATAGAAAAAGACCCGCTTTATTGCGGGTTTTTTTATGTTTTAAATTTGTAAAAAGTAACCTTTTATCTTCATCATGATGGATAAAATGCAGGTTTTAATATTAATAACAATACAAAACTTCTTATTATCTCTAAATTTAGCGATATGTTTTGGTTTAAGATAAAAGTAATAAATGAATTGCGTTTCGCAAATATAAAGGTGAATGTATGAATATAAAGGTGAATGTATGAACATGCTTCGTAAAACAATCTGTGCTGCAACTATTGGGGTTGCGACTTTAGCACCTGTTATGAGTACAGCAGTTTTTGCTGCAACACCTGTGGCAGCATCGGAGCAACAAGCAGCAGCAAGTTTGGTTAAACAGTTAGAAAGCTTAAAAAATATTTCAGCTAATTTTGAACAAAAAACAACTGTCGATAATGCAAAGGCTGTAAAAAATAAAGGTCTTTCATCTCAACACATGAATCAAACCTTTAAGGGGGTTATGAAAGTTGCAACCCCAGGTAAATTCTATTGGGAAATTACATCACCTGTAAAACAAACGATTGTGACTTCGGGTAAAACGATTTGGATTTATGATCCTGACCTGCAACAGGCTGTGCGTCAAAGCTTAGATGAACAAGTTTCGAATACGCCTGCGTTGTTGTTATCTGGAAATACCAGTCAAATTATGAAAACTTACCGTGTTACTCAACCCAATAAGGCAAAAACGTATTACACGTTATATCCAAAACAAAAAGATGGTGCATTTCAAAGCTTAACCATTAGTTTTGGTGCTAAAAGCGCTCCAACACTAATGATTTTGCAAGATTCGTTGGGACAAACGACTTATGTGCGTTTTAGTGATGTGAAAGTGAATGCTGGGGTTTCATCATCTATATTTAATTTCACTCCGCCAAAAGGCACAGATATTATTGATCAATAAGTATTTTTGAATAAAAAAGGCAACGGAAACGTTGCTTTTTTTATGTGGTTTGTTAAAGCGCTGTTTATTAATGCAAACAATCCTATTTCGTTATTCCATGTGAGGCATTGAGTTTGTATAGTGTAGTAAATAACGAATGAAATAAAAGTTGGGGGAAAAATGCTGAATTCGCAATTTAAAGTAATTGGACTTATAACGGCGATGATGCTTGTTGGTGGTATTTATGGCTGTAAGCCAGTAAATGAACCAGTAGTAGATGAGTCTGTACAAAAGACTGAAAGTGTTGATACAGCCATCCCAACAGTTCTTTCTAAAGTTGTTGTTATGCCGTTGCCTAGTGCTGAAGTATGTCATCCGGAAGGCTGTACGCAATATAATATTCAGACTGTTGAAACCAATGTTGCATGGATTAATGATTATTTTGCAGACCGAATTCGTAAAGCAGACCCTGTTGCTTTTGAGGAGAAACCTGCGGAGAAAGTTGTATTTAATGATCCTGAAAATGTAGGCTTAAGTCAAAGTACTACAACGGTTCGTTTTATTAGTCAATTTGGTCATATCGTAACATTCACTATAGATAGTTATATTTATAGTGCAGGTGCGGCACATGGCATGTCACATACAGAATATGTGAATTTTGATTTAAAAACAAAAAAACGCTTAGCTCTTGAAGATATTGTGATGAAAGATGCACAGCCTAAAATTTTGAATGCTTTATATGATGCAAATTCAATTTGGTTGGAAAATCATATGATTGAACGCTCAAAGCTTCAATTGAGTGATAATTTTTATTATGGCGTTCACGGTATTGTGTTTGTTTATCCGTTATATGAATTAGCAAGTTATGCTGAGGGAATGAGTGAGCTCACACTACCTTATCGATCTGCCAAGGCTTTATTTAAACCTGAATTTATGCCAAGTTTGCCAAAGTACGCAAATTGATATGATTTCAAGTGGATCTGTAGTTTATTGTTCTAATAAGGTGCATGTGTAAGCTCTTTCACTATATTTTTAAGCATGAAAAGCTTACACTATAGGCAGTTTTTTTCTTTCAAAAAGATTGGCTATGATCGACCCGAAATTACTCAGAAATAATATTGAGGCTGTAAATTTAGCCTTAGCTAAACGTGGTGTCCAACTCAATGTAGAAGAGTGGGCATCTTTAGAAGCTCGTCGTAAAGAAATTCAATCGAAGACAGAATCATTACAAGCAGAACGTAATGCGGGTGCAAAACAAGTCGGTCAAATTAAAAAATCCGGTGGTGATGCCTCTGAAATTATGGCGCGCATGTCTGCAATTGGTGATGAAATCAAAGCAGCAGAAGTTGCATTGAATGAATTACAAGCAGAAATTGAAGCTAAATCACTTTCTATTCCTAACTTACCGCATGAGTCTGTTCCTGAAGGTAAAGATGAAAACGATAACGTTGAAGTCTTGAAATGGGGCACACCACGTCAATTCGATTTTGATGTAAAAGATCATACTGATCTTGGCGAAATGATGGGCGGCCTGGAATTTGAAACAGCAACTAAACTTACAGGTTCACGTTTCAGTGTTTTAAAAGGTCCATTGGCTCGTTTACAACGTGCATTGACTCAATTTATGTTAGATACACATACGCTGAAAAATGGTTATACAGAAGCTTATGTACCATACCTTGTAAATGCAGATTCTTTGCGTGGCACAGGTCAATTACCTAAATTTGAAGAAGATTTATTCAAATTACAAGGCGAAAAAGAATTTTATTTAATTCCAACTGCTGAAGTGCCTGTAACAAACTTTGTGCGTGATGAAATTATTGATGCAGATCGTTTACCGTTAAAATATGCAGCACATACTCCATGTTTCCGTAGTGAAGCAGGTTCTTATGGTCGTGATACGCGTGGTTTGATCCGTCAGCACCAATTCGATAAAGTTGAAATGGTTCAAATTGTGAAGCCTGAAACTTCAATGGAAGCTTTAGAGCAATTGACAGGTCATGCTGAAGGTATTTTGCAAGCGTTAGGTTTACCATATCGTAAAGTTGTACTTTGTGGTGGCGATATGGGCTTTGGTGCAATCAAAACTTATGATTTAGAAGTTTGGGTACCAAGTCAAAATACTTACCGTGAAATTTCATCTTGTTCATGCATGGGTGATTTCCAAGCACGTCGAATGAAAGCTCGTTACCGTGTAGACCAAAAGAAAACTGAGTTTATTCATACATTGAATGGTTCAGGTTTGGCTGTTGGTCGTACATTGCTTGCGGTAATGGAAAACTACCAACGTGCAGATGGTTCAATTGAAATTCCTGAAGTGTTGCGTCCTTACATGGGCGGTTTAACATTTATCGACTAAGTTAAGTCGTTCGAAAAAGTGCACAATTATGTGCACTTTTGTTTTTACAGTCAGATAAAGATTTGAGGTCATTCGTGGATATTTTTCCAATCTCTTTAAAGTTGCAAGAGCAATCTTGTCTGATTGTTGGTGGTGGACATATTGCTTACCGCAAAGCTGTTTTACTTGCGAAAGCTGGGGCAGTAATTGATGTTGTTGCACCTGAAATTGATGATGCTTTATTGGATTTGCTACAGCAAACACAAGGTCATTATGTTCAAGCGCCATTCAATTTAGATATTCCATTAGAAAATTACCGACTTGTTATTGCTGCTACAAATGATAAAGCTGTAAATATTGCAGTTTTTGAAGCATGTGAGGCTGAAAACATTCTGGTAAATAGTGTGGATGATCCGCCGCATTGTCGTTTTATGGTTCCTGCAATTGTAGATCGTTCACCTTTGATCGTTTCTATTGCAACGAATGGAACATCACCTGTATTGTCTCGTCAAATTCGAACTCAATTAGAAAGTACAATTCCACATGGAATGGGCAAGCTCGCTGAGTTTTCAGGTAAATGGCGTAATGCTGTAAAAGCAAAAATTATAAATCCTGATGAACGCCGTATTTTTTGGGAAGACTTATATGCTAGTCCACTCAAAGAGAATGTGTTTAATGACAATATTGCAGAAGCAGATCGTTTAATTGAGCAAGCTTTAGTTGAATGGAAAAAGCCTAAGGGTGAAGTGTATTTAGTCGGTGCAGGGCCGGGTGATCCTGAACTGTTAACCTTAAAAGCTTTACGCTTAATGCAACAAGCGGATGTTGTGATTTACGATCGTTTAGTGTCGCAACCGATTATGGATTTATGTCGCCGTGATGCAGATAAAATCTATGTGGGTAAAGCGCGATCAAATCATGCCGTACCTCAAGAAGGTATTAATGCACTATTGGTTAAATATGCGAGTGAAGGTAAACGTGTTTGTCGCTTAAAGGGTGGTGATCCATTTATTTTTGGTCGTGGTGGTGAAGAGATTCAAGAATTATTTGATGCTGGTGTTGCATTTCAAGTAGTTCCGGGAATTACTGCAGCATCGGGTTGTTCTGCGTATGCAGGTATTCCACTGACACATCGTGATTATGCACAAAGTGTTCGTTTCTTAACAGGTCATTTAAAAGAAGGTTCTCCGGAACTACCTTGGAAAGAGCTGGTTTATGAAAATCAAACACTTGTGTTGTATATGGGATTGGTTGGATTGGAAAAAATATGTGAAAAGCTAATATCACATGGTCAACGCTCGAACATGCCAGTTGCATTAATTTCTAAAGGTACGACACCTGAACAAAAAGTAGTGGTTGGCACTTTGGCAGATATTGCATCTAAAGTTGCTGAACATCAAATTCAAGCACCTACACTCACTATTATTGGTGAAGTAGTGAGCTTGCGTGAACAATTACAGTGGCAAGGCTAAAAGCTAAACCACATTGAAAAGAGTAGAGAAAGCCTGTGATTCATGTAGTGTTATACGAGCCTGAAATTCCGAGTAATACGGGGAATATCATTCGTTTATGTGCGAATACAGGTGCACAATTGCATTTGGTTAAGCCTTTGGGTTTTGAGCTAGATGACAAAAAATTAAAACGTGCAGGTTTGGATTATCACGAATATGCTCGTATGCAAATTTGGGAAAATTTTGATGAATGTCTTGCAAACTTAAAGTCACAAGGCATTGATGCGGATGCTATTTATCCTTTAACAACGAAGGGTTTTGAAACACCACATACGTCAAATTTAAACCGTCCTGTAGCATTGTTGATGGGGCCTGAAACTCGCGGTTTACCTGAAAATGTTCGAATGATGTTTCCAGAAAAACATTGGATTCGTTTACCAATGGCGGCGAATTCACGTAGTTTAAACTTGTCTAATGCAACCGCTGTGATTTTATATGAAGCATGGCGTCAGCAAGAGTTTAAAGCATTAATTTAAATTATATTGAGTAAAATGAAGCTATCGTAAGATAGCTTTTTTTATATTTAAAAATTAAGATTTATGTAACGCTTTTTTAAAATTTCATAAAAACAAGTAGATTTAGTGTATAAGGACGCAAGTTCATGCATGAATGGAGGGTGTTAACGTGATAAAAAAATTAAAAAAACTAAATATAGCTTTGTGTGTAGTTTTAGGTTTATTTGCGATGTCAGCAAATGCAAACGAATCTGAGGTTACACCATTGACGAAAGAAGAAGTACAGCAAGGTATTGCAAATATGAAACAGAGTTTGCATACACGTATTGAAGCATGGGGAGCCACATTGGGACCCAATGATTTTGAAAAAAGTTTTTTTTCGGGGCGTCAGTTAAATAAGCAAAAACGCCAAGAGGTTTGTGCAATATTTCAAAGTGTAGTTGATGATACATATAAACTTGCAGTAGAGAATAGAGCTCGTTTAAAAGTAAGTGATCAGCCTATTGTGGGTGATCGTAATACCTTTATTGAACATTTAGGTTATCCAAATAATATTGTAGATACGCAGATGGGCTTTAATTGTCGTTTGCGTTAAAGTTATTGTAAATGTAAAAAAAGGCGCATGAAGCGCCTTTTTTAATGAGTCATTTCGGAAGAAATTACTCAAATTCGTTATGTTGTGGAGCAGGGTGTTTGAAACCTTTAGTTTTATAACCAAGGTATAAAATACCGAACATTGCCCACCATAAACCGTATTTCAATGCAGTTTCTTCAATCTCAAGCCACATCGCGAAAATACTGATGAAGCCTAGAAGAGGAATAATGACGAAGCTAATAATATCCTTCGCATTTTTAGTACGACCATCACGTAAAGCATAACGTGAAATTACAGACAAGTTCACGAATGTGAATGCTGTTAACGCACCAAAACTAATCATTGAAATTACAATATCTAGATCCATGAAGCCTGCTGTTAAAGCAACTGCACCAACAATCATAATGTTGTATGACGGTGTGAAGTTTTTAGGGCTAATATGACCAAAGATTTTTTTGTTAATAACGCCATCACGACCCATTACATACATTAAGCGTGATACGCCTGCATGCGCTGAAATACCAGATGCCATTACAGTAACAATAGCAAATGCAAGAACATAAGATTGGAATAATGATCCACCTACCAATAATAAGATTTCTGGTTGGGTTTCAGCAATATTTGTAAAGTATGTTCCTGGTGCATTCGGGAAGAACACCTGCATAAAGTAAGTGCTGACAATGAAAATAATACCTGCAATTAAAGCTGTTAAGAAAATTGCTTTTGGTAAAGTTTTTTCGGTGTCTTTTGTTTCTTCAGCAAGCGAACTTAAAGAGTCAAAGCCTGTAAATGAGAAACACAGTAGTGTTGCACCTGTAATAAGTGGGGCAACAGCAGTAAGCTCATTCCAGAAAGGATCTAGACTCCATAGCTGATAACGTGTTTCTGATGTAATAGGACCATCAGCGTTAAAGCCGGCCTGCAATTTAGTGTATACAAGATATACAAATGCAGCGATTACAATGAGCTGAATTAGTACAATTAAGCTGTTAAAGTTTGCAACAAAACGAGCACCACGAAGGTTAATCCCTGTCATAAATGCTGTAAGTACAATTACCCATACCCAGTGGTTAACGTCTGGGAATAAAGCTTCAAGGTAAATTACCGCAAGGATAATGTTGACCATTGGAGAGAGTAGATAATCTAACCAAGAAGACCAACCCACCATAAAACCAACATTAGGGTGAATTGATTTTTGTGCATAGGTATATGCCGAACCTGACGATGGGTAACGGCGAATCATATGACCGTAACTAATCGAGGTAAATAGAATTGCAATAAGTGCAACAATGTATGAAGTTGGCACATGGAAGTGACTTTCTTCAGATACTAAACCAAACGTATCAAACAACGTCATTGGTTGGATATATGCCAAACCAATAATGATGATGTGCCAAAGACCCAAAGTCTTTTGCAACTTAACTGTCGATTGAGTCCCAGAGATATTTGTCAACGGCGTTATCCTCTTAATCGTTGATCAAGGATCAGTCATGTTTATAAGGATCGTTTGAGACGAACGATCCCCCCTACATTTAAAACAAAAGTGCGCCAATTTACTCTAAATTGATGCAGTTTCCTAGTAACTTTTTAAGTTTTTTAGCAATTTTTTTGCCAATTATTCTTAAAAATATTAAATATTTGATAACATAATGAAAAGCCTGATGTTTAAAAAATCATCAGGCTAATTTTTCGTTATATTGTCTTATTTTTTTGAAATTACCAAGCGTTTTTTAGAATAGTTTTGAGCTCTTCTAAGTTTGCTTCTTTAGGGTTGTAAATAATTGATCCATCATTGAGTGCTTTTTCAGCGACTTCATCTAATTGTGCTTCAGACACTTTAGCGGTTTCACTTAAGGTGCGTGGAAGTTTTGTGAGTGCATAAAGTCTGTCTCGAATAGCAAGAATACTCGAAATAGTTTTTTCGGCACGTAAGTGAGCAGGCGTTTGTGCATAAATATCAGCACCAGCAAGTGGTAATAATAAATCTGCAATTTTATCGCCATTAATGTCTTTATTATATTCAAGCACGTAAGGTAAGAATAAGTTCATGCATAAGCCATGTGGTAAGTGCGCAACAGCACCTAAAGCATGACCAAGTGAATGTATAAGCCCAACCATTGAATTTGAAAATGCAATGCCAGCCATAGTCGATGCTTGTGCAAGTTCAAGACGTCCTTCAGCATCTGATGGATTATCTAAAACATTAAATAAGTTTTTACTAATTTTTTGAATGGCTGCTGTTGCATAAGCATCTGAAATTGGATTGGCTGCCATACATGTATAGGCCTCAATAGCATGAGTCATTGCATCCATAGCCGTCATTGCTGTTAAATGTGCAGGCAATGTTTGTGTCATGCGTGGGTCTAAAATGGCAGCGTGTGGCATGAGGTAATATGAAGCAAATGCAAGTTTTACATTTTTTTCAGGATCAGATACAACTGCAACCATAGTAACTTCAGAACCAGTGCCTGAAGTTGTAGGAATAACAAAAAATGGTTTTAATGGTTTTGGTAAATTATGAGCACCAGAATATTTAAGTAAATCATCACCACCTTCGGAAACTAAAATATTCGTTGCTTTAGATGTGTCAATTACAGATCCTCCGCCAACGGCAATAATCGCATCACAATTGTTGTCACGATAAAATTGTGCGGCTTGACGTACTGTTTCAAGGCTTGAGTCTGGTGGTACATCATCAAAAATATAGCCAATACGTGTATCTGTAGACTCAAAAGCAGTTTCGATAGGTGTAAGTAAATTATTGCTGCGGACGCCTTTGTCGGTAATAATCATTGGGCGTTTTGCACCCAATGTAGAAAGCTCAAAAGGGATGTGCTCTAGTGCTGCATGACCAGCAATGACTTTTACAGGACAGAAAAACTCATAATAAGATTTGGTCACGATTAAGCACTCCGTTTAAAATATGATTGAGCAACTTTGAGGTAAATATTGGCTGCGGCTGTTAATTTATCTTTTAAAGTTAAGTTTGTTGGATATTCTTTTACTGCAAGTTCAGCAAGAAGTTTTGGTAAAATAAGAGATTCCATTTTATTTAGACAACGAACTAAACGAATGGCATAAGATAAATCGCCATCGGCAATCATTCGGTCATTGGCAAAAGCTTGTGCTGTACTTTCTTGAAATGAAAAAACAAGATAGGCATGGCTTAAGTGCTTAAATGTGATCGTAAGGTCTGGTTTGGTTTCACTAGAAGAAAGTAAGATAAGTTGTTGGTTATCTGTGACTTTTGCGATAAAAGCAGGGCCATGCGGAAAAACATTCATTGAAAGCACAAAGTTCGCAGGAAATTTTGCGACTTCTTGTTTTATTTCTTGATCAACTTGACTGGCCATAACTAAGCCACGTCCAATCACATCCATCATGAGTTTGACATAGGCTTGTTGAAAAGCGGGCTTTACGGATTTTGTAGAAATCACAACTGCATCCCATTTAACAATAATTATTTATTTAGAGTAAATACTCTAATTTATTTTTGGGCGAAATGCAAAGCCATTCAATCAATATTGAATGATTTCTACGTCATTAAAGTAACCACTGTTCTGGAAAGTTTCAATTACATCTGTACTTAATTGTGTAAAGCTTGGGTAATCTTGCATTAAGTCCACCATGCGAACCATTTCTAAGCCCGCATAACCGCAAGGGTTAATGGTATGAAAGCCCATTAA
Source organism: Acinetobacter sp. FY683 (assembly GCF_059515885.1). NCBI lineage: Bacteria > Pseudomonadati > Pseudomonadota > Gammaproteobacteria > Moraxellales > Moraxellaceae > Acinetobacter > Acinetobacter sp. FY683. The sequence continues at coordinate 63,218 of NZ_JCAKNA010000007.1, forward strand.
ATCACAATCAATATTGAGTGCTAAACCATGATAACTACGACCTTTACGAATTTTAAATCCTAAAGAACCAATTTTTTGATCATTAACATAAACGCCGGGAGCATCTGGTTTAGCGTATGCAGTAATGTTGTATTTTTTTGCGAGATCAATCATCAGGTTTTCTGCATAAGATACGAGTGTTCTTACATTCCAACCTAAACGATTTAAATCGAACATAAAGTAAATAACCATTTGTCCTGGGCCATGCCATGTGACTTGACCACCTCGGTCTGTTTGCACAACAGGAATATTGGATGGAACTAGAATATGTTCTGGTTTTCCTGCTTGACCTTGAGTAAGAACATCATGGTGTTGCAAAATCCATAATTCATCAGGAGTTGATTCATCACGATTTTCAGTCAAGCTTTTCATTTCATGAAAGCGAGCTTCATAATCTGTTAAGTCATTGTACTGACGTATAACAAGATTGGGTTTTGAAACAGCATTCAATGTTAATGTGTCCTTAGTATGCAAAATACGTTTCTATTATAATAAATTCATTGTCCCAAGAGGGCATATTCTTTGTTTTTTAGAGATAAAAAAACACGCTCTTTGGCGTGTTTTTTTATTAAAGTGCAGTTCTAATAAGTGGACAAGCAGCTAAATCTGCATAAAGCTGATGTACTTGTTCTAACTCTTCAAAGCGTAATTGTGCTGTGATTGAGTGGTATTTACCTGTGCGTGATGGTTGTGTATTAAGACTATTTGCATCGAAATCAGGGAAGTGCTTAACCAAAATTTCGAGAACAGCAGTACGTAAATCATCACCTGCCAAACCAATGAGTTTGATAGGGTAGTCCATTGGAAAAACCCAAAGATGCTCTTGTAATTCGCGAGATGGTGTGCGGTCTAACATTGTAGTCCCCCTTAATATCAAACGCCTGCAAGAGTGCAGGCGTTGTGTTTCTCTTCACTACATAATGGAGATGAAAATATAACTTTTCAAGTCTCCATGATGTAATTATAAATTAGTCATTTTCTAAGAATGAGCGAAGGTGCTCAGAACGAGAAGGGTGACGTAATTTACGTAAAGCTTTTGCTTCAATCTGACGAATACGTTCACGTGTTACATCAAACTGTTTACCTACTTCTTCCAAAGTATGGTCGGTTGGCATATCAATACCAAATCGCATTTTTAAGACTTTCGCTTCACGCTCAGTTAAGTTTTCAAGAACTTCGCGAGTTGCTTCTTTTAAGCCTTCAGAAGTTGCGGCATCAATTGGAGATGTGATGTTACCATCTTCAATGAAGTCACCAAGATGCGAATCTTCATCATCACCAATTGGTGTTTCCATTGAAATAGGTTCTTTCGCAATTTTCAGTACTTTACGAACCTTAACTTCATCCATTTCCAGACGTTCGCCTAATTCTTCAGGAGTAGGTTCACGCCCCATTTCTTGAAGGAGTTGACGAGATACACGGTTGATCTTGTTGATTGTTTCGATCATGTGTACTGGAATACGAATAGTACGCGCTTGGTCGGCAATAGAACGTGTAATTGCTTGACGAATCCACCAAGTTGCATAAGTTGAGAACTTATAACCACGACGGTATTCAAACTTGTCTACAGCTTTCATCAAGCCGATGTTACCTTCTTGAATTAAGTCGAGGAACTGTAAACCACGGTTGGTATATTTTTTCGCAATCGAAATTACCAAACGTAAGTTAGCTTCAACCATTTCTTTCTTAGCGCGACGAGCTTTCGCTTCACCTACAGCCATGCGTTTAGAAATTTCTTTAATTTCTTTAACGCTTAAATTTAAGTCTTTTTCAATATCAGCAATCTTTTGTTGGAAAGCTAATACATCAGGACGAACTTTTTCTAAGTAAGGGCGCAATTCAGCAGGTGTTTTTGCGATTTGCTCATCTAACCAAGCAGGGTTCGACTCTTGACCTGGGAATGATGTACGGAATTGAGTACGATCCATACGACCACGACGAACTGCATAACGCATTGTTTCACGTTCTGAAGTACGAATGCTTTCGTGAGTACCACGAATCATTTCTGAAATAATGTCAAATAAACGAGGTGTGAATTTAAACATCATGAATACACTTGCAAGTGATTCAAGTGCTTCAGCACCTTCTTTACTGTTGCGACCATGTTTTTCAAAAACAGTACGTGTGTTTTTCCAAACGGTTTCTAATTCAGTAAAACGTGCTTTTGCAATTTCAGGATCTGGACCAGATTCGCCTTCAGACTCATCATCACTTTCAGATTCTTCGTCTTCGTCTTCATCATCAAGTTTTGCAGCTTTAGAAGATTTAGAGGTTGTTTCCTCTTCTTTTTCAAGGTCAGCTTCTTCTTCTAGAACTTCAGGAATTTCTTCGTCACTTTCAGGGTCTAAATAACCTGAAAGAATATCGGCAAGACGACGTTCGCCTGTTTCGTAATCTTTGTATTCTTGAAGTACAACTTCAACAGCGTTTGGCCAGTAAGCGATTGAATGAAGGACATCTCGAATACCTTCTTCAATACGTTTAGCAATACTAATTTCGCCTTCACGTGTTAAAAGTTCAACAGTACCCATTTCGCGCATATACATGCGAACAGGGTCAGTTGTACGACCTGGCTCATTTTCTACAGAGGCAAGTACTGCAGCAGCTTCTTCTTCAGCAACTTCATCGGTAGCTTCGCTGTTGCCTTCAAACATCGTATCATCAGATTCAGGCGCGCGCTCATGTACAGGAATACCAACGTCTTGAAGCATTTGAATAATGTCTTCAATCTGCTCGCTCTCTGTAATTGAGTCGGGTAGATGATCGTTAACCTCAGCATAAGTTAAGTAACCTTGCTCTTTGCCTCGGCTAATCAGAGCCGCTACTTGCGAAGTAGGGGAAGTCATATCGCTCATCTTTGCTTACTCTTCGTTGAATCTGTGGCGTGGAAAAACCGTGCATAATAGCACAATTTGCTTTAAATAGCTTTCGAATTGATCGGTCAAACTAAATTTTGTGAAAGTGTTTGAATTACCAGTTGTATATAAATATGGGGCTAGACTGAAATTTTTCAAGTCTTTGCTCCTTTTAAGCTAAAAATATTTTTGTAATTTTACCATATCAATAATAGCAAACTAACTCGCTAATAAATACACGAATTTACGAAATTATTACAAGTATAAACTCGTGAATAAGAGAGGAAAATATAAATAAAACTTGACAAGATTTCGAAAGGACGATAAATAGCGCCTAGACCCATTCACTTTTTTCATTCAGAGGTAGTTTTAGTGTCTTCTACAGATTTTGAACTAGATGATAGCTACAGTAATGATGATGATGTTAATTTTGATGAATCATCAAGTAAAATTAGTGCAAAAGAGTCATTAGAGAAACGTCGTTTAATTGATGAACTACTTGCACAACGTCGCTTAGAGCGAGAATTAAAAGATTTTGATTACGACTTCGACGACGATGACGATTTAGATGACTAAAATCTACAGTAAAGCAAAAGTTAAATGCTATGCTATACATCTTGAATATCTAAGTTTGGATTTGAAATGAGTGCTTTAGATTTAGACCTGTTGAGTGAATATCTAGATGGTGACCAAAACGAACATGGTCTAGATTTCGCAGCAACTCATGGTTTTTTGTGTGCTGTTGCCGTTGGTCCTCAATTTAGCAAATGGCTAGATGAGCTTTTTGATAACAATCAAAAGAAAGTACCTGCAGAAATTATTGCGCAAGTAAAAGCTTGGTTGGAATCACTTCGTCAAAATTTGGCAAATGAAGAAGGGATTGAATTTCCTTTTGAAATTGAAGAAGCAGACGTTGAATCGAGCCTTGGTGATTGGAGCGTAGGTTTTGTTGATGCAATGTTCTTGAATGAAGATGCATGGTTTACTCCTGAATTTGAAGAGCAGTTAATCGATTTAACATTGCCGATGATGGTTTTTAGTGGTGTAGATGAAGAAGATCCACAAATGGAATCTTTCCGTCGCAATGGTCAGTTAATGGATGAAATTGCAGAAGAAATTCCTGACAATTTAAATGAATTGTATTTGATGTATCACACACCAGCTTAATGTTGCATTTTTCATTGTAATAATAGTGATACATTTATTTTTGAGTGTATTGTTAGATTTAAAAAAGCACCTGTAAAGGTGCTTTTTTATGATATGTATTATTTTAAATTTCGATAAGTGTATTGTGCATACCAACCATATGCAATATGAAAAATTGCACCATGTAGAGCAACTAGACACAACATAACAACAGCTGCTAGCGCTAAACCTGAATGATCTGCCGATTTTAAAATTTCTTCTGCATTTGGGTTCATTAAGATTAAAAAGAAAACAAAGAAACTACCAATAATTAAGCCAACTGCACTTGAACCCCAAACGAGTTGAACTTTTTCTTCAGGTAAAGGAAGGCGTATTTCTTTTTTTACAAAATGCCTTGCACTAATGAATGCGGATGCAACTAATGCAGGAAGGAGAGTAATTCCACCAAGATTAAGCATAAAAATAAGGATAGTGGTGACAAGTACTAGAGCAATGCTATAAACAGCAGCAAAGTACTTTAAATAATGTGCCATAAGTTCCCCAAACAGTGTTTTAAAAGTTCTAAATTTTATACAACATGCGATTTACGCTTATTACGACGATACCATATCCACAGAAAAATAATGAGGACGATGCCAATAATAAGATATCCAACTTGGCTAAATATTTGATGCATGAGTGCTTTATTTGCGCCAAAATAGAAGCCGACATAAGCGAGAAATGTTGTCCAAATAATAGTTCCTAGACTGCTATAAAACATAAACTTCCAGAAGGGCATTCTACTCATTCCTGCTGGTATACTAATGAGTGATCGAACAGCGGGAATCATTCGACCAAAAAATACAATTCTATGTCCGTATTTTTCAAACCAAATCAGTGATTTTTTTACATCTTGAGATTTAATAAATAAAAACTTTCCGTAGCGATCTACAAAATTGAATATTGTTTCATGCTTGAATTTATAGCCAATCCAATAAAGCAGTGCAGCTGCAAGTAAAGAACCTATACAGCCGGAAATAATTACACCTAAGAGCATAAGCTGATGTTGTGAGGCTGCATAACCGGCTGAAGGCATAATGATTTCAGAGGGAATCGGGGGGAAGATATTATCGAGGAACATAAGAATGGCTATTCCTAAATAGCCAAGTTGTTCCATAATAGAAAGTACCCATTCATTTAAAGTCATCATGTTTTATAAATATTGAGAATTGATTTAATTCCTAATATTTTAATCAATTTTGAGAATTGTGTTGATATAAACTTTTCGTAAAATGTAAGCAAAACAAATGGGGAAAATACTCAAAAATACAAAAAATAGAGTGGTTGTATTAAGCTGATAGGAGATAAATAAAGATAATATTCCACCAATTAACGCACCTAGAAAAACAATAAATAGATGTGATTTTTGTTCAAGAATATTTTTTAATTCAACGTCTAAATTTGAAAGTTCATAATTTGAGTGTGCGATAGGATGAGATGAATTTTTAATTGAATTTGACATTTCGAGCACCTATTCTTATTAGATATTTAAGCGATTGAATGTGGTTCAAAATTAAATTAGCAAACTAGAACAGGCGAAATGGTATATTTTTGTGTGATTTTAATCACACCTTTGTTGTTAAGAAGCACAATTTGTTATTTTTAGTTAAGTTATTGATTTTATTGATTGAGTGTTGGAAAGTTGATGTGGTTTATGTTTGGTGTAGTCTTTTTTATGCGATTTTAAAATTGTGTTAATGAAAAAAGGGTCAAAATTTTGACCCTTTTTATATTTAATTAAAGACGCTTACGTTTTGCTGCCAAAATTTGCGATTGGCGCATACGGAAACCATCTTTTTGTTTTTCAGTAGTTTTATCAATACAATAAACACAAGAAACACCATGTTCATAGCTAGGAAGTTCAACTTCTTTAGGAAGTAAAGGCCATCCGCAAGCGTGGCACTTAATATTTGCACCTTCTTCCATACCGTGAGTTACGGCAGTACGACCATCAAATACGAAGCATTCACCTTCCCACATGCTTTCCTCAGCAGGTGTTTCTTCTAGGTATTTGAGAACGCCACCTTTAAGGTGATAAACCTCATTAAAGCCTTCTTGTAAAAGTAGTGAAGTTGATTTTTCACAACGAATACCACCAGTACAGAACATCGCAATTTTTTTATCTTTATGCTGTTCTAGGTTTTGCTTAACATATTCAGGAAACTCACGGAAAGTTTCAGTTTTTGGGTCAATTGCACCCTTAAATGTACCTGCTTTATATTCGTAGTCATTACGTGTATCAATAAGAATTACATCATCGCGGGCAATGAGTTCATTCCATTCTTTAGGATCTAAGTAATGGCCTACTAAATCACGTGGTTTAACTTCAACGCCTAAAGTTACAATTTCTTTTTTTAGTTTGATTTTCATTTTGCGGAATGGTTTTTCAGAGCTGATAGACTCTTTATATTCCATTGTCACAAATCCTTCATTTAGAAGGAATTGATGAATTGTATCAACTGCTTGACGGTCACCAGCAACAGTACCGTTAATGCCTTCACCTGCAACAATTAGAGTACCGCAAAGATTGATTGTTTTTACCAAATCTAATAAACGTTGTTGAAGATCGGCAGGATCTTGAACTTCTTTAAATTGGTAAAGTGCTGCAACAACCCAATCAGTGGTCGCTTGCTGTTCTACAGGTGCAAGCTGTTCTACAGTAGCGTTCATGGAATACTCCAAAATATGTAGGATAAAAAATAAGGCGCATATTCTAACCTGAAAAGTTGGAATTGGCGAGAAAACCCATTCGTATTTATGGTTTTTAAATCTGCATTCAACAGGTATGATGCATAATTAAAATCATTCAAACATTAGTGTATTTGTATTGGAGTAAATTTTGAGTACTGATCGTCGAATCGCATCATTAACACCTTGTGCGGGGCGTTGCTCTACGGTATTTGGGGATTCGGTATGTCGTGGTTGTCGTCGCTTTAACCATGAAGTAATTAAATGGAATACGTACTCATTAGAGCAACAAAGTTCAGTTTGGCATCGCTTAGATGCTCAACTTGATCAGATTTTAGTACCCATGTTGCCTTTGGCAAATGTAGAGCAAGCTGAAAAATTTGTATTGTCTAAGCGCGTGCGTTTACGTGAAGATGCATCTAAAGGTCGTAAGCTTTATCATGCTTTAAAGATTTGTGAAAAAAATAAAAATTTTGCCGATGAAAGTGGTTTGGGTATTCAAGAGAAGCAAGTTAAATCTGTCTGGCAGGAGTTTGAACGACGTGTTTTAGCTTTGGCTACAGCAAGTTTTGAGATGGCATTTTTACGAGCAGATGTTATAAGTTTAAGTTTATTAAAAGATATGGAAGAGAGCGATTAAGCTCTCTTTTTTATTTTCATGATTAAAAGCTAAAAGAGGAGGGAAGTGTGAATTGGACTGAATATTTTCTATATTGTTTTGCTGTTGTTGTGATGATTGCAACACCTGGCCCAGTTATGTTGCTCGTCGCAAGTGCAGGGTTAAAAGGTGGATATAGAAAAGCCTTACAAACGATTTTTGGAACAAATTTAGCATCTTTAATTTTAATTGCATTATCCGTACTTATTTTAAAAGGTTTATTAGATGTCAGTGAGTTTTGGTTTAATACAGTCAAAATTTTAGGATGTTTGTATATTGCCTACTTAGGTATTAGTATTATTCGAGAAGCTTTTGCTGAAAAAGGCTTAAATGCTGAGGTGAAACTAGAATCATCGGCAGGTGGTTTTAAGCAAGGTTTTTTGGTGGGTATTTCAAATCCGAAAGATATTATTTTCTTTGCATCCTTTTTCCCTCAATTTGTCGGTATTACATCGAACTTAGACTTGAGTTTAATCGTACTAACGCTAAGTTGGATTGTTTTAGATTTTGCAACATTAAGTTTGGTGTATTTAGGATTCAATAAACTCTCTAAGTCTAAGATTTATCATCATATATTGATGCTATGTGGTCTTGTTTTAGTCTTTGTTGCACTCTACGGAATACTCAGTATTTTTATTTAAATTATTAAAAATAGAGTGTCAAAAAAGCTCCCTTTATTGGGAGCTTTTACTTTAAATATTATGCGTTAAGCGATATTGCACAATTTCTTCAATGGTGATCACTGTTAAGTGGTGTGTTTGAGCATAAGCTAAAACTTGAATACCTGATGCCATTGTTCCATCTGGGTTAGTAAGTTCACATAACACACCAGACGGTTTTAAGCCTGCTAAACGTGCTAAATCGATAGTACCTTCTGTATGTCCACGGCGCTCAAGTACACCACCTTTACGTGCACGTAAGGGGAATACATGTCCTGGCCGGTTTAAGTCAGAAGCGATAGCACCATCTTTAATTGCAGCTTTTACTGTTGTTGTGCGGTCTTTAGCCGACACACCTGTAGTCACGCCTTCAGCTGCTTCTATAGTGATTGTAAAAGCGGTTTTAAATTGACTTGAGTTATCTGCAACCATTGGTGGTAGTTCTAAATGATCTGCTAATTCATCTGTTAAGCATAAACATACAATTCCTGAACCATCACGAATCATACGTGCCATTGTTTCAGTGGTGAGTGTTTCGGCAGCAACAATTAAATCAGCTTCATTTTCACGATCAAAATCATCCATTACCAAAACAGGTTTGCCTTGGCGGATGTCTTCAAGTGCTTGTTGAATGCGCTCTTCTGCTGGAGTTAAAGCGGAAAAGAAAATTTCGGGTTGAATTAAACTAGACATTGAAACGCTCTCGTAAATTTTAAGTACGGTTGAACATTCCAGGACATGTGAAAATAGGCTCGTAGCGAATTCACCTCTCAATTTATAAAAGAGAGAAAGTGAATATGTGAATGCTGTCGTCTTCTTTCATCCGGACTATACCGTCGGCTTTGGAATTTCACCAAATCTGCGAATTGTGATTTCACAATAAGCTCGTGGGCTGTTTTAGTTGTATATGCGGTATACCCTAAAATTACCACCGGTGGGGAATTACACCCCGCCCTGAAGCGATAAGATCTATTATAGACCTCTTTCAGGTAATGAAGGAGTTGTTTTTATAGAACGATCAGTGCTATCAATAGAATAAAAAATGAGAAGAAAAATTTATGGCAATAAAAAAGCCCGCATTTTGCGAGCTTTTTATATTTGTGAGCTGCGTATTAAGCAACTTGAACTGGAATACAGTTCGCTGTGTGGTTCACAGTATTATTTGGGTTGGCATAAACTAAACGTGGTTTATGTGCATCTGCTTCAGCTTCGGTAAAATCACCAAATGTTGCAATAATCATTAAATCGCCAACATCTGCTTGAAGGGCAGCACCACCATTTACAGAGATAATTCCTGAGCCTTCTTCACCACGAATTGCATAGGTTGTAAAACGTTTGCCATTTGTTACGTTCCACATATGAATTTCTTCATATTCACGGATACCAGCTAAATCTAATAATATACCGTCAATTGCGCATGAACCTTCATAATGTAATTCTGCTTGAGTCACTACGCAACGGTGGATTTTGGCTTTTAATAAACGAGATAGCATAGCTAGCGTCCCCTTAGTCGACCTAAGATTTTATCGGATGGTTAATCAAATATGTATGGCTTACTGAATTAATCATCAGTTGAGGCGCATTTTGCTCTTAAAAAGGCAACAAGGCAAGCAGCATTGATTAACAATTTGTGGATTTATCAGTTCGGTTTATACGCATTAATTTGGTTCATAGCTTGTTGTACATCGCCATCTACCAAAAGTTTAATACGTGATAATGCATGTGAAATTGCATTATCCATTAAATTTTGCTCACTACTTGGTGCTTTACCAAGAACATGACCAGATACACGCTCTTTAGAACCCGGATGACCAACACCAATTCTTAAACGATGGAAGTTGGGACCTGTATGCGGAACAATGTCACGTAAACCATTATGACCACCATGACCACCGCCTGTTTTTAAGCGAATGACACCTGGGTTCATATCGAGTTCATCGTGTGCAATGAGCATTGATTCAGGAGCAATATTGTAGAATTTTGCGAAAGGAACAACACTTTTACCTGAAAGGTTCATGAATGTTGTGGGTAAAAGTAGACGAACGTCTTGACCTTCGATATTACCACGACCACTAATTCCGTGGAATTTAGGATCAGTTTTGAGGGAAATGCCATATTGATCTGCAAGGCGTTCAACGAACCAAAAACCTGCATTATGGCGGGTTTGGGCATACTCTTTACCAGGGTTGCCCAAACCTACAATCAGTGAAATATTAGACACTAATTTACACCATTAACACTTATGCGCGTTTGAAGTCAGCGTGCATTGGAGTGTTTTTAGCTGGGTGACGTTGTAAAGCTTGGATTTTAACGCTTTCAACTTTACCGTCGATGTTGATTTCAACAACTTCTTCAAAGAAAGCGTTGTTTTCAAGCGCTTTAACAAGTTCACGAAGCTCTAAAGTAACTGCTACAGGAGCTGCTTCGCCACCGTAGATGATAGCTGGAACTTTAGCTTGAAGACGAAGGCGGCGGCTCGCACCTTTCCCTTGTACTGCTTCTTCACGTGCTGCTGCGTTTAATACGAAGTTTGCCATGATAGACATCCTATTTAAGTTTAATTGGACTAAATCTGCGACCGACTTAGTACTAGAAAAGCCCTGCAAAAAGCAGGGCTTTGAAATTTTAGCGCTCTATTATAGATAAGAATCGAACATTGCGCTAATAGATTCTTCGTTATTAATACGACGAATTGTTTCAGCAACCATACTTGCTACTGAAACTTGGCGAATCTTACCAAGTGCTAAAGCTTCTTCTGAAAGAGGAATAGTGTCTGTAACAACTAATTCATCAATAACAGAATTCTTTAAGTTTTCAATCGCTTTACCAGATAAAACTGGGTGAGTTGCATAAGCGACAACTTTGCGAGCACCAAAAGTTTTTAATGCATCAGCGGCTTTACAAAGAGTACCTGCAGTATCCACCATGTCATCAACAATGACACAGTCACGATCTTTAACATCACCAATCAAATGCATCACTTGTGATTCATTTGCTTTTTGACGACGTTTATCAATGATCGCAAGATCGATATCACCCATTTGTTTAGCAACAGCACGAGCACGTACTACACCACCAACGTCAGGCGAAACAACCATAAGGTTGTGATGCGACTGTTGGCGTAAGTCAGCTAAAAGCGCTGGCGTACCGTAAATGTTGTCAACAGGAATGTCGAAGAAACCTTGGATTTGGTCGGCGTGAAGGTCGATCATAACAACACGGTCAACACCTACAGTTGTAAGCATATCTGCTACAACTTTTGCAGTAATTGGAACACGAGCTGAACGAGGACGACGATCTTGACGAGCATAACCGAAGTAAGGAATAACTGCAGTAATACGACCAGCACTTGCACGGCGTAACGCGTCAGCCATAACTAAGATTTCCATAAGGTTATCATTAGTTGGTGCACAAGTTGGTTGTACGATGAATACGTCTTTACCACGAACATTTTCAGTAATTTCGACAGCAATTTCGCCATCAGAGAACTGACCTACAGAGGCAGCGCCTAGAGGAATATGTAAGTGACTTACGACTTTTTGAGCGAATTGTGGATGCGCGGTTCCACTAAAAACGACAAGATTGGGCATGAAGCACCCTTGGCGGTTGGAATATATGGAAATAGATGGCAGGGGTAGCTGGATTCGAACCAACGGATGCCGAGATCAAAACCCGGTGCCTTACCACTTGGCGATACCCCTAATGCGGCAGAACTTTAATATTTTTACAGCGTCATGTCAAGGTTAATTAACATTTGAACAGTAAACTATTGCTCTGTCTTTTTTGAGAAAATGGCAGGGGTAGCTGGATTCGAACCAACGGATGCCGAGATCAAAACCCGGTGCCTTACCACTTGGCGATACCCCTAAATTCGATGACTGTAAGATGGCAGGGGTAGCTGGATTCGAACCAACGGATGCCGAGATCAAAACCCGGTGCCTTACCACTTGGCGATACCCCTAATACAGTACATCTACAGGTGAGTTAAATGGCAGGGGTAGCTGGATTCGAACCAACGGATGCCGAGATCAAAACCCGGTGCCTTACCACTTGGCGATACCCCTAACAAACTTCAAAATGGCGTAATGGAGATTCTTTTAAACTACAAACCAAGTAAGATTTACATGGTGAATTTTCAAGAATGTCATTAACATTCATTTCTTTAGTTACCTCAATAAACACACAAGCACCTGTACCTGTAAGTTTTGCTTTACCGAACTGATCTAAGTATTGCATTGCTTCATTTACTTCTGGATATAAACTTCTTGCCAAAGGCTCAAAATTATTTCCAAAATTAGATGGCGTTAACTGATAGGCGCAAAATTTAGTGGGCTTTGTGTCTCTTGTCAATGATTTTTGCGAAAAAAGCAGTTGAGTGCTGATAAAACAATCAGGTTTTAAGACAATGAATTTTTTTTGATCTAAGTCTATGAATGTTAAGTGTTCGCCAATGCCTTCTGCCCAAGCATTTAAACCATGTACAAAAATAGGAACATCTGCTCCTAGCTTTACACCTAAATATGCAAGTTGCTCAATAGATAAACCACATTTCCATAGTTGATTAACCACAATGAGTGTTGTTGCTGCGTTGGATGATCCTCCGCCTAAACCAGCACCCATTGGAATATTTTTTTCAATAGAAATATTTAAACCTGTTGGCTTTTTCGCATAAGGTTTTAGAATTTCTGTGGCTTTGAAAATTAAATTTTGCTGTAAATCTACGTTATTTAAACCATCAATTTGAATTTTATGAGATTCATTGGGATTAAATTCCAACCAATCATATAAATCAATGAGTTGGAAGATACTTTGCAATTCATGGTAGCCATTTTCACGGCGTCCAGTAATGTGCAAAAACAGGTTAAGTTTGGCAGGTGAGGGAACACGAATCATAGACATACAAAATTAACGGTTTTGAATAATCATTGTAATACGATTTTCTTGCCCAGACTCAAGTGCTTGCTTCAAAATTAGTTTATTTGGAAGTGTTGCTTGGTCGTTGTAAGTTAAATCGACAGTCCAATCGTCTTCAATAAATTGAATTGGACGATTATTCTCATCTTTTTGAATTTTTGCAGTTGATGAAGCTGGTCGTGCTTGAATCCAACTGACTAAATTTGTGATGGGTGCTTTCCATCCTGTTGCTTGTTCTAGAAGTTCTTCTGGGCTACTGGCTGTTACTAAACCAGTATTTGAGCTGTTTAGTGTCACATGCCCTGGTTTGCCTGAAATTTGTGTTTTTCCTATACCCAACATACCACTGAGTTCAATATCAAACTCTTGCTGTTCTTGAACCCATCGAAAGAATGCACTTCCAGATTGTTGTGGTGTTCGTACACCAATTTTTCCTTGTAAATTAAATTGATTATTGGCTTCTACCAATTGTATTGAAGCACTACCAAGGGGTTGAGTGAATTGCTGACAACCTGTTAAGAAAATTGTGCTTGTGATAAGACTTAAACTTAACTTTTTAAAAGTTCCCATGGTATGTTTAGCTCTTTTTTGTAGACTGCGGTAATAGTAAGGAATTCAGGGGTTCCAATTGAGGATCATTTTGGTGGTTTGCTTGTAATTCTTGTAACACGTGTTCAAATTGCGGCATTTTTCCTTGCATATAAAGCGCCATTGCGTAGCGCACACCAATTTTTACGCTTGCACTAAGCTCATACGCTTTTTTGAGTGCTTTTGCAGATGCAGCAAAGTCATTTTGCAAGTACGTGATATAGCCCAATGTATCTAAAATTGATGCTTGTTCTGGTGCCAGATCTGCTGCGTGTTCAGCAATTTCACGCGCTTCTTTAAGATTTCGATTTTGCAATGCAAGCGTATACGCGTATGCGTTTAAATATGCAGGATTGTTTGGTTCTAACTCTAATAAGTCTTTGAGTAACTTATCTAATTTTTCTTTATCAACATGTGCATTAAGTAAAAGAACTTCTGCATAAATAAGCTCTGGATCATCTGGAATATTTTTAATGGCTTCATCAAGTAGGCGTAAAGCCGCCTTTTTGTTGTTCATCATGATTAAAATTTCAGCTTGAGCTTGGTACAAAAAGCTTGATTGATGTGGATAGTTCACACGTTCTTGAGTTAAGAATCTGAGAGCATCATTAAGCTGATTTTGTTTTGCAAAAATAGAGATCATGCTACGACGAGAAATAGAGTACAAACTGCCATCTACTAAACGGTAATATGCCTTTGCGGTTTCATAATGTTCTTTGCGTTCGGCATTAACCGCCAAATAATAATAAGCTTCGTTCTGATATTGATTGGAAGACCGTAATTCAACTAAATATTTTTCAGCTTTTTCATATTCATGCAAATCAATACTGGTTAGACCTGCGATAAATAGAGCTTCTTCTTGTGTGGGCCATTTTTTAATGATGTGCTCAAGTTTATTTAATGCGTCTACATTTCTATTTTGTTTGACTAGAAATTTTGCTTCGGCAATATGAATATCATAGTTATTTTTGTGTTTTTTGCTTGATTTTTCATACCAGTCTAAAGTTGCTTTTTGGTCGCCAAGTGCATTTAATAGATTGGCTTTCATTAAGATATAACTTGTTGCCTTTGAACGTTTTTTTAAAGCTTGGTTGATTGTATTTAAGGCAGCTTCTAGTTGATTATTTTGTGCTTGAAGACCAGCAATAAGGACCAAAATGGATGGATTGGCTTTTTCATTGCTAGATTGCAAGGCTTGAATAAGATTTTCCCGATCGGAAACTAGTTCTGGAGAAATACTTGCTAGAATTTCTTCAAGTTCAGCATTGGGATCAATTTTTAAAATTTTATCGAGTGTTTCTGCAGCAAGCTCATATTCATGTGATTTGAGTGCAATATGAGATAAATAGAATAAAGCAGGGACATCTTTAGGTTCTTGTACAACCCAATGTGTTGCAATTTCTAGAGCTGCACTTAAATCTTCTTGTTCAATCGCAATATTTAAAGCGCGTTGCTTAACGGCAGTAGAGTTACCTTTAATTGCAAGCACTGTATAATTATGTAAAGCTGTTGGAATATCGTGGTATGCCATAGCAAATTCCGCAATCATACTTTGTTGTATTGCGTTGTATTTTGAATTTGCATGGTATATTTCTCCAGCTGCATGAAGTTGTGCAACAGAGAACATGCTACCAACGAGTAAGATTGTGGTAGAATATTGTTTGATTCTTATGCCGTTTATTCGGCTATTTATTTGACGAATTTTTCTTAACCCAAGTAATGTTTTTATGACACCAATATTGCACAATAGCATAAATTTAAGGAAATGATGACCTGATATGTCTTTCTTTGCATTGGGTGTCAACCATCAAACCGCCTCTGTAGAGTTGCGAGAGAAAGTTGCATTTAATCCTGAAAAGTTAAGTGCTTTACTTGAAAGTCAAAGCCAACATCAAGATCTTAATGAAATGGTGGTGGTTTCGACATGTAATCGTACTGAAGTTTACGCTATGTCGGATAATGTTGACATGGTGTTGAATTGGCTCGCTCAAGTAAATGGTATCGATGTAAAGCAACTTGCAAATCATGTTTATCGTTATGAAGATACTCAGGCTGTTACACACTTAATGCGTGTAGCAAGTGGGCTTGATTCTTTAATGCTTGGTGAACCTCAAATTTTAGGGCAAGTTAAAACTGCACTAGCTTTAGCAAAAGACTCCGAAACCGTCTCTCCTGAACTCAATCAAATTTTTGAATATGCTTTTTATGCGGCTAAACGCGTGCGTTCAGAAACAGCTGTGGGTAGCCATGCTGTTTCTATGGGTTATGCTGTAGCACAATTGGCATTACAAGTTTTTAGCAAACCTGAAGAATTAACTGTCATGGTGGTTGCAGCAGGTGAAATGAATAGCTTAGTTGCTAAACATTTGGCTGAAATGGGGGTAGGGAAAGTCATTATATGCAATAGAACGCGTGCTAGAGCAGAGAGTTTGGCACAGGAAATTGCACATCGTGTACAAGTGGAAATTATAGAGTTTGATCAACTTGCAGAGAATTTACATCGAGCTGATGTAATTTCAAGTTGTACTGGTAGTTTGCATCAAGTTATTCATTTTAATGATGTAAAAAGGGCATTGAAAAAGCGTCGCTATCAACAAATGTTATTGGTCGATTTAGCGGTGCCTCGCGATATCGATGCGAAAGTTGAAACACTTGATGGTGTTTATTTGTATGGTGTAGATGACCTACAAAGTGTGATTGAGGAAAATTTATCACAGCGTAGACAAGCTGCGGTTGAAGCTGAAGTTATGGTGAATCAGCTTGCGACAGAATTAATTACACAGCAAAAAATTAAAGGTGCTGGTAGTACCATTCAGCAGTATCGTGAGCATGGCGATGTTTTGCGTCAAGAAGAATTAGCACATGCGTTGTTCTTATTACAAAAAGGTGAGAGTGCTGAAAAAGTTTTAGAAGATTTTTCTGTGCGTTTAACACAAAAGCTATTACATCCAACATCAATTTTATTGCGTGAAGCGGCGAAAGCAGAAGATCCTGAAGGATTGGAAGTGCTGCAAAATAGTTTAAATGATGTGATTGAAAAGCGACGTAAGCCAAAACACTAAAATTAAGCTGATAAATTAAGTTAGAAAATTAAGGATCGTTTATTCATCAATAAGAGTAAGCGATCTTTTTTTATCAATCATATAAATTTGATGTTTTAAGTTTTTCATTTCGGCAATGCTCGTAAATTTTTTCGAGCGAATTTTTTGTTGCAAATATTGATGCTGTAATTTTGTTGAAAAATCGGCAGCAAGTTTATCTGCTTGTTCTGGAGATGTGGTGTAATCACTGACATTTGCTTGTTGTAAAATTCTTTGTAAATCAAAGTGATGATTTGCACATGAGCCTAATACATAATATTTTGCTTGTTCGGTATCATCAGGTAACTCATCAAAAATAATATTAAATATATTCAATATCTTATAAAGCAGTTGATCTTGCGGAATCAGTGCACGTAAAGGTTCAAAATGAATATATAAATATGGATGATTCATTAAAATGGCAGCAACATATTCTTCAGCATCAATTTTGGTGCTAAAGCTTAGAGCGGCATCATTATTAACTTGGGGCTGCCATTTACGATTGAAGCCTAGCTTTTCACGAAAATATTGTTGTAATAAATAACGATATGAGCCAACTTTAGGCAGTAGTTCTGTGAGTTGTTTGAGTTCTGCCATCACCTGACTTTTACCTTCAGGTGTTGTGACATTATGGTTTTGAGATAAATGACTAAAAATAAACTCAGACATGAGTGGTGAGTGTTCAAGCAAGCGCTTGAAGTTTTCAACACCTTCACGTCGAATTAATGAATCTGGGTCGTGATCGTTCGGTAATACGAAGAACTTAAGTTCACGACCATCATTTAAGAGAGGAAGTGCTATTTCTAAGGTTCTACGTGCTGCTTTTTGACCTGCGGCATCACCATCAAAAGCAATGGTAATGCGGTTATTTTGCTTAAATAAGATATTTAAGTGTTCTGTATTACTTGCTGTACCTAATGTCGCAACTGCGCCATGAATGCCGTATTGCTGTAAAGCAATAACATCCATGTAACCTTCAACCATTAAATAGTCATGGGCTTTTTCTTTACGTCCCTCATATAAACCATACAAGAGTTGGTTTTTATGAAAGACCTCAGAATCGGGCGAGTTGATATATTTGGGCTTTATTTCATCATTGAGTGCACGACCACCAAAACCGACAACACGACCTTTTGTATCGCGAATAGGGAAAATAACGCGATCACGTAAGAGGTCAAAATCGCGTCCACTATCGCTAGTACGAATAAGACCTAAAAGTTTTAATCCTTCAATATCTTGAGGAAATGCTTTTTCTAAATGTTGCCAATCTTCAGGTGCATAGCCTAAACGCCAAAACTGAAGCGTTTTTTCAGTTAAACCACGTTTTTTGAAATATTGTTGTGCAGATTGGCTGTTGGGGAGTTGGCGTTCGTAAAACTGCGCGATATTTTCCAATAAATCGAAAAGATTACCTTCTTGCGCGGGTGCTTCATCTTCAATGTGAAACTGTTCAAAGCCTGCAAAAGGGTCGCTTGGTGTTTGAAAGTCCTCGAAAGGGTCGAAGGCAACAGGAGCGCTGTTTTCTGCAGTATTGGGTGTTGTTTGTTGTTCCGCTGTTTTGGGTGGTGTTGGCTTTTTCGTTTCTCGTTTATAGAGAATTTTTTTAGATTCTTGATTATCTTTTGGAAGATCAATGCCTGTTTGGCTAGATAGATCTTTCATGACCTCAACAAAGTTACGTCCATCAATATCCATTAAGAAGCGAATAGCATTGCCATTGGCTTGGCAACCAAAGCAGTGGTAATACTGTTTGTCTGCATATACGTGGAAAGATGGTGATTTTTCTTGATGGAAAGGGCAACAGCCTGAATATGTACGACCAGACTTTTTTAATTTCACACGTTGACCAATTAAATCGACAATATCTGTGCGATCTAAAATTTGATCTATCGTGTGCTGAGGAATTGCCATAAGTCTTCTATCGTTTCTGTGTCGGTCTAAATAGGTTTTGTGTCGATACGAATATTTTCAGTATGTGATTCATCTATAATCACAATTTAGCGACTGAACTTAAATTTGTCTAGCTTTTAATCATGTCTAAAATGTTGATACATGCAAAAGCAAAAGGGCAAGTATGATAACTTGCCCTTGCTGAAAATGCGATGCTTAATCAGGCTTATTTGCGATGACTGTCGTATAAGCTTTCACCTACTGGTGTGTAACCTTCGGGTGTTTTACGAGTATCAGGACGATCTAATAAACCAAAACTTGCACGGTTTAATAAGCTAGGTTTGTTTTCGTCTTGAGGTGCTTGAATTTCAGTTTCAGCAGATGTTGTTGCTTCACGACCAAATAACCCTAGAGTTGCACGGTTTAGTAAGCTACCTTGATTGCGCGCAGCACGCATATTTACCGTACCATCAGCTTTAACAAGCTTTGGTGAGTTAAGTTTTAGAACATCTGCATATTGCTGAGCAAGTTGTTTGTCACCAAGTTGTGCATAACCATTTGAGATCATTGCAAGCGCTTCAGGAACTTGAGGTGTGTTTGGATAGTGTTCTACCACCCATTGTGCACGTTCAATAGAAGCAACCCAAGCTTTACGTTTTTCGTTAAAACGAGCGGCATTCATTTCTGATTCAGCAAGTTCATTACCAATAAACTTCATACGTTGTGCAGCATCTACTGCATAAGTGCTAGAAGGGTAACGACGAATAAAGTCAACAAAGTTTTGATAAGAAACTTTTAAATAGCTTACATCACGATGCGATTGCTTGAGCGAAGTAAAACGAATAAGACCATCGTAGTTTTGCTCCATGTTCGCTACACCACGAACATAGTAGGCATAATCAACATTTGGATGTTGTGGATTCATTTTAATAAAACGTTCAGCGAGAGCAATTGTACCTTCGTAATCTTTTTGCTGAAATTTTGCATAAATTGATTCTAGTTGCGCTTGTTCTGCATATTCACCTGTTGGATAATATGTTTCAATCGCTTCTAAGCTTTTTAATGCATCAGAATATTGACCACGTTCAAGTGCTTTTTCTGCTTTTTGAATATAAACTTGTTCGCTAGACTGCGGACCTGTATCGACCACTTCTTTTTTTGGATTACTGCTACAGCCTACGATTGACGCAGTTAAACCAATCGTTAAAGCAAGCATTGTAATTTTATAACGTGGTAGCGACATAAAAATTCCTCTGTTATTCCGGGCAATGAGCTACAATTGCACAATTAAACCACTTTTTTCTGAATGATCCAATGAGCCAAGCACAATCTTCCAATTCAAATGCCCCTGAAACTGACTTCCATATATTTGATGATTCTGAGGAAGCAGATAACCATACTTCCGAAGTAACTGCAACACGTTTATCGTTGCAATTTCAACTGGATGAAAGCTATTTAGGGCAACGTATCGACCAAGTTGCAGCCTTGATTTGGAATGATTATTCCAGAGAAAGACTAAAACAGTGGCTGAAAGATGGTCATTTATTGGTTAATGGTAACAGTGTTAAGCCAAAGTACAAGTGTGAAGGTGATGAAGTTTTAACATTAAATGTTGAGCTTGAAGCCCAAACTCGCAGCTTACCAGAAGATATTCCTTTGAATATTGTGTATGAAGATGACGATATATTGGTGATTAATAAACCTGTTGGCATGGTTGTTCATCCTGGTGCGGGTAATTCAACAGGAACTTTAGTAAATGCGTTGCTTCATCATTATCCAAGATCTTCTGAACTTGCACGTGCAGGTTTAGTGCATCGTATCGATAAAGATACAAGTGGTTTATTGGTTGTTGCTAAAAATCTTGAAGCTCAATTTTCTTTAAGTAAGCAATTGGCTAAAAAATCGGTTTATCGTATTTATGATGTTGTTGTATATGGCAACATTATTGCGGGTGGCACGATTGATGAACCTATTAAACGTCATCCTGTAGACCGTGTAAAAATGACCGTTCTACCTGGCGGTAAAGATGCTGTTACGCATTACAACGTAAAGGAGCGTTTCCAGCACTTTACGCGTGTTCAAGCACGTTTAGAAACAGGTCGTACGCATCAAATTCGTGTACATTTTAGCTATATTGGCTATGGCTTAATTGGCGACCCTGTTTATATGCCTCGTGTGCGTTTACCTGCGGGTTCATCAGAGCTTCTTGCAGAGACTTTACGTGGCTTTAAACGCCAAGCGCTACATGCAGCAAAATTAGGTTTAGTACATCCTAAAACAGGTGAAGACATGATGTTTGAAGCGCCATGGCCTGAAGATTTTGCACAATTGGTTGAAGTGCTTCGTACGGAAAATAAAGCGTACTAATTTTTAAGTATTGACGATTTTATAAGGATATTGACATGCAATTTGTTCAAGGCTTACCACAAGGTGTTTTTGTGGGGCAAACAAGAGTGCATCATGACAAAACATTAAGTGCTGATCAGCCTGAATTGGCGGGTTTTAATGTTGCATTGCATGTCAATGATCAAGCTGATCGAGTTCAGCAGCATCGTATGATGTTATTGGAAGACTTTGCCCAATTTGGTGTGAATAAAATTACATGGATGACGCAAACACATAGCACCATTTGCCACACTGTAAATGATCAAATAACCTTTGATGCCTTGGTTGGAGATGGATTGGTGACTCAATCTAAGTCTCATGCATTGATGATGATGACTGCAGATTGTTTACCTGTTGTTTTAGGCAATGCTGAAGGTACAGAAGTTGCAAATTTACATGCAGGTTGGCGTGGTTTAGCAAACGGCATTATTGAAAATACAATAGTGGCTATGGAAACCAAACCAACATGGGCATGGTTAGGTGCTGCTATTAGCCAACCTTGTTTTGAAATTGGTACAGAAGTTAAAGATGCTTTTTGTTCAAAATATCCAGCATTGGATAGCGCATTTATTGCAGGAAAAGTTGATGGAAAATTCTATGCAGATTTATATGCAATTGCGCGTTATATTTTAAACTTACATGGCATTGAAACTGTGCTTGGTGGCGATCAATGTTCATATACGCAAGATGATGAATATTTTTCATATCGCCGTGAATCGAAAACAGGGCGTATGACAACATTCGTCTTTATCCAATGAAAATGCTAAACTTTCTCCAAATTTCTTGTTTTGATCGATATGTCCGTATCTTCTAAATCTCTCGCTATTGTTTATCACAGTCCTTATGGGCATACAGCTAAAGTTGCTTGTTATATTGAACAAGGCGCTTTAGAGGCTGGTGTTTGTGTTTCTGTAATGAATGTAGAACAAATTGATTGGGATGTATTGGATACAGTAGATGCAATTATTTTCGGTTGCCCAACTTATATGGGAAGTATAAGTGCAGCCATGAAATTGTTTATGGAGCAATCATCTAGGCGATGGTTGGCACGTACTTGGCAGGGAAAATTGGCAGCGGCATTTACCAATGGCGGTGGCTTGAGTGGCGACAAATTAGCGGTGTTACAGCAAATTAATTTATTTGCTATGCAACACGGCATGCTTTGGTCTGGTTTGCCTTTAATGGCAACAGGACGCACTGTTGAAGATGTAAATCGTATGTCGAGCTTTTTGGGTTTAATGACGCAATCGGATAATGCACCAGTCGATGTAACACCACCCAAAGGCGATTTAGATACAGCAATTTGGTTTGGAAAGCATATTGCTGCACAAACTTTACGCTTAAATTAAAAATACCGTAGCCAACAATTTTGTTGGTGTATTCGATGTTTTCTAAGTTATATTGAGTTAATACATAGGCTTACTAGAATATAAGAATGAATAATAATGATCGTTTAATCGCGGCACTATATTACTCTATAGGTGGGGTTTTTCTTGGCTTAGGATTAGCACTTTTTTCATCGCTATATCTTGGACTTGAAACAAGTTCTATTAAAATTGTTATTTTTACGATTATCGCATGTGCTGTTATCGGCTATTTATTTCCTAATATGGTTGCTCATATTTTTAAGTGGGTTTGGAAAGTTTTCGTAAATTAATTTTTGATTTTAAGAATAATTTTGTAGGTCTTTATATTTCTTTGAAATAAACATATTTTTATAGATGTAAAAAAACCTCCAAGTGGAGGTTTTTTTAATGTTTTATTTATGGAAAATTCGAGCTTTATCACGTTGCCAATCGCGGTCTTTTTCAGTGGCGCGTTTGTCATGCAGCTGTTTTCCTTTTACTAAGGCAATTTCCAGTTTGGCATTTCTACCTTTCCAGTAGCACGCTAAAGGTACGCAAGAGTAACCTTTTTGGTTAATTGCACCTTGTAATTTTTCAATTTCACGACGATTAAGCAAAAGCTTACGTGTACGTGTTGCTTCAGGAACAACATGTGTTGATGCACTAAGTAAAGGCTGAACCTGCGCACCAAATAGGAAAGCTTCACCATTTTTAAATGTAATATAGCTTTCTACAATGGTCATACGACCAGCACGCATAGATTTAACTTCCCAGCCTTGTAGTGAAAGACCAGCTTCAAATTTTTCTTCAATAAAATAATCGTGGCGGGCACGCTTGTTTAGCGCAATTGTTCCACTCGAATTTTTTTTAACTTCTACCTTCGCCATAATCAGTTACTTCCAAACTTATGTCTATTGTGCCCCAAACATAGGCTTAAAGACAATTGATAAATGTAAAGCTATTCAATGAATTTTAGAAGTTTGTATGAGATATTTAATAAAAATAACAGGTTTATTCACCTAAAAAATTACTTTTTGATAAAATAGCCATCTGTCATTGAAACAGAGCAAAATGGATGTCTAAAACTCGCGTAATTTATCCAGGGACTTTTGATCCAATTACCAATGGTCATATCGACTTAGTTTCACGAGCAGCTAAAATGTTCGATGAAGTGGTTGTTGCAATTGCAATTGGTCACCATAAAAACCCCGTATTCACTCTGGAAGAGCGTGTGGCATTGGCAAGAGAGTCTTTAAAACATTTGCCGAATGTTGAATTTATTGGTTTTGATGGTTTACTTGTGAATTTTTTTCGCGAGCAAAAAGCCACTGCTGTGTTGCGCGGTTTGCGTGCTGTTTCTGACTTTGAGTACGAATTTCAATTGGCAAATATGAATCGTCGTTTAGATTCTAGTTTTGAAGCTGTATTTTTAACACCATCGGAACAGTATTCATTTATTTCATCGACACTTGTACGTGAAATTGCACGTTTACAAGGTGATGTAACCCAGTTTGTACCACATGCTGTGGTAGAAGCATTTGAGCGAAAGCATAAACAAGGTTGGTAAAGTGTCTTTATATATAACTGATGAGTGCATTAACTGTGATGTGTGCGAGCCTGTATGCCCAAACGAGGCTATTTTTATGGGGGAGATCATTTATGAAATTCACCCAGATTTATGTACAGAGTGCGTGGGACATCATGATGAACCGCAGTGTCAGTTGTTCTGCCCAGTCGATTGTATTCCGCTAGATCCGAATCATGTGGAAACACAAGAACAGCTTCAAGCGAAGTATGAAAAACTAACTGATCAAAAAACATCAAGCAATTAGTCTGTATATTTGTTAATATGCGCCTCGAAGTGAGCCAGACGATCGCTGCTGTGGAAATCTCCGTGATTGAAGCAGGGGAGGAAAGTCCGGGCTTCATAGGGCAAGGTGCCAGGTAACGCCTGGGCGGTGTAAACCGACGGCAAGTGCAGCAGAGAGAAGACCGCCTTCATTATGTTTCTAAGCAATTAGAATCGAAGGTAAGGGTGAAAGGGTGCGGTAAGAGCGCACCGCATGGCTGGTAACAGTTCATGGCGAGGTAAACCCCACCGGAAGCAAGACCAAATAGGAATCCATTAGGCATGGCCCATGCTGGATTCGGGTAGGTCGCTTGAGCGCATGAGTGATTGTGCGCCTAGAGGAATGATCGTTCACGACAGAACCCGGCTTATCGGCTCACTTCACTATTTTTTGTACAATTAGCACGGTTAGTGCTTGACGTGCATATCATATCAGAAGATAATGCGCGCACAGTTTACGGCTATGTAGCTCAGTTGGTTAGAGCACCGCACTCATAATGCGGGGGTCACAAGTTCAAGTCTCGTCATAGCCACCATTTTTATAGACCACGTTCCAAAACGTGGTCTTTTTTTATCTAAAATTTATTTGTACAGTCAATTGCAGATGTGTTTAATCGAATAGTGTTTTGCAAAGCTTGGTTGTGTCTTAATTTTTCCTGTTGTTCAGGCAAAATAAATATTTTTGAATCTACCCAGTTTAATTTTTTAGCAGATACTTTTTGTTGTGCGCAATATGTGCCAACGGCTCTTTCTTTTGCAAGCAGTTTTTGTTGTTCTTCACTTTGATATTGAGAACTTAAAATTTTCTGTTGTTCTTTGGCGTAAGCAACGAGCACTTGTCTGCTTGAAATACTCAGAAGTGAGTTTTGATTGATGGCTGTTGCCACATCACGTCTAACTCCATTGTAATCGACTACCAAAGGGGAAATGACAGAACATGCACTTAATAATGATATTGCTGTGTATGTTGTGAGTATTTTCCAAGTTTTCATATTTTTAGAAAAATCTTAATGCATATATTGAATACCTTAATCTTATTTTTTTGGTTAAAAAAGGAAAATTAAATTAAAAATTAATAAAAAAGTATTATTTCGTATAAAGTCTGAACATTTGAGAGGATAAGTGCTTGACGGTAGACTTTGAAATCTAGATAATGCGTCCACAGTTTACGGCTATGTAGCTCAGTTGGTTAGAGCACCGCACTCATAATGCGGGGGTCACAAGTTCAAGTCTCGTCATAGCCACCATTTTTATAGACCACGTTCCAAAACGTGGTCTTTTTTTATCTGTAATTTAAGTTATTTAAAAGTATTGATATAAAAAAAGCCCAAACTTTTATTTGGGCTTTTTTTATTGGAAAATTAAATTCCAGGTTTCCAACCATTCACAATTGGGTATCTGCGTTCACGTGAAAATGCACGTGAGGTGATACGTGGACCAATTGCACCTTGGCGGCGTTTGTATTCGTTACGATCTACAAGTTTAATGACTTTCTCTACAACGTCTTTATCGAAGCCTTTAGCGATAATATCGTCTTGGCTTACATCTTCTTCAATGTAGGCATAAAGAATAGCGTCTAGAACATCGTAAGCAGGTAAAGAGTCTTGATCTTTTTGGTCTGGACGCAATTCTGCTGATGGTGGGCGAGTAATTACACGTTCAGGAATAACAGGTGTTTCTGAAAGGCTGTTACGGTATTTCGCAAGTTCAAATACAATTGTTTTGTACACGTCTTTAAGGACAGCAAAACCGCCAACCATATCGCCGTAAAGCGTGCAGTAGCCAACAGCAAGTTCAGATTTGTTGCCTGTAGAAAGGACAAGATTACCAAACTTGTTTGAAAGACCCATAAGCAATGTACCACGTGCACGTGCTTGTAAGTTTTCTTCCGTAGCATCTGCAGGACTGTTACCAAAGAATGGGTAAAGCGTTTGCATAAAGCTATTTACGATAGGGTTGATTTCGGCAATACCGAAAGTAACACCCATGTTTTTCGCTTGTTCGGCTGCATCTTCAACACTAATTTGTGCCGTGTATGTATAAGGCATCATTACAGCTTGTACTTTATCTGCACCAATTGCATCTACAGCAATAGCAAGTGTTAGTGCTGAGTCGATACCACCAGATAGACCTAGAATAACGCCAGGGAAGCCAGAGCGAGTCACATAGTCACGTGTTGCTAGAACAAGGCTTTGATAAATTTCAGCCATAGTGTCTAAAGCAGGTGCAATAGAAGCTTGTTTGAAGGCTTTATTTTCAATTTCGTATTCAGCAATAAGAAGCGCTTCTTTGAATGTTTCTGCTTGAAGTGCAACTGAACCACTATTGTTAATAACAAAGCTTGTGCCATCAAAGACTAAATCGTCTTGACCACCGACTTGGTTGGTATAAACCAAGTTAATGTTGAGCTGTTTAGCAAGCTCAGACATTGTTGCTACACGGTGTTGTGGTTTACCTACTTCGTATGGAGATGCATTGAGTACAAGTGCGGTTTCAACATTAAGTTTGGCAAGTTGTTGTACGGTTGGTAGAGACCAAACATCTTCACAAATTAATACACCAAACTTATGACCTAAGTATTCAAATACAAGATGTTGATGACCTTCGCTGAAATAGCGTTTTTCATCAAAAATACTATAGTTTGGTAGATTCTGTTTGTTGTAAATACCTAAGATTTGACCATCTTTCATAACTGCAGCTGAGTTATAACGTTGACCATCTTCAGTTTGGTTTACAAAACCAAAAACCATCACAATATTTTGAACGGCACTTAGTGCTTTAAACGCGTTTTCAGTGCGTTTTGTTAAACTTGGACGAAGTAAAAGATCTTCTGCTGGGTAACCGATTGTAGAAAGTTCTGGAAAAACGATTAAATCAGCGTTTTGTTTTTTTGCTTCATTTACTTGTTCAATCATTTTTTGAACATTAGCGTCAATGTTGCCAATTTCTGGAGAGAACTGAGCTAGGGCAATTTTAAAAGATTTCATTTAAATTTAATCCTATTCCTTATAGGTTTAAACACATTTAACCATTTAATATTTATTATATTTTTAATCTGGTGTGATGTGTTTGATGCTAAAAAAATACTGCCAAAGGGCAAAACCATAATTATTTCACTGTAAAGTATTGAATTTAGCAGTGCAAAACAGCGCTTTATCATTTTATAGTAAATTGGCAGAGAAGCTAGGGGGTAATGATGTTTATTGGTGATTAAATAAAATTGACTGATAAAATAATAAATTAGATCTCTTTTATGGCTTTTAGTTTTTTAAAATAATATTGGGAATTTTCTTTAAAAAAATATCTCGAGCGATATCACCTTGTTGTTCTATGTTATACGACCAAAAAGATTTGTCTTTAATAAGTTGGTATTTATATGGATTGTAGTTTTTAAAACTGAGGTAATAAGCACTTTGTAATATAGCACCTTGTAATAGCACATTAATTTTACGTTGGTATTGCAGAACGTGCGTCATTTCATGAATGAAAACTGCTTGAAAATTGATATTTTCTTTTGAGTAATCATCTCTATAAATTGAATCTTTACTGTGAATATTGCCTTTGGGTGCCATAAATACATAGGTATGTTGCCACGGTAAATAGGGTTGATTCATAATTTTGACTTGTTTGTAATCAATTAAATCTCCAAAAACGGAACGACATAAAGCGACTTCACCTGTGGTTAAAGGTCGAGCTTTAAATAGGTTTAGTTTTAGTACTTGAATCATTAAGGAGAGAAGCTTTGGGGAAAGATTCATGGGTTTAAGTGTGTTTATTGATTCTTTTACTATAAAAGCTTTGAGAAAAACATCAAGTCTAGTGATTTAAAAGTAAATATAAAAAGACCAAGCCATTAGGCTTGGTCTTTTATTAAGTGATTAAGATTAATTTAAGATGTTTCAATTGTCTTTCGCATGTCGTCACATTTCTTTAAATATTACGTGTGTTGTAAATTAGCCAATCTAAAACCTCACCTGATAGATAGGGTGAAAGTGTTTCTCGAACAGTAGTGTGGTATTGATTTAACCAAGCTTTTTCTTCAATAGTTAAAAGGCTTTGATCAATAACATCCAAATGCATTGGGCAGAGAGTTAATGTTTCAAACTCTAAGAAATCACCATAAATGGTTTCCTTATTTTCTTTGAGTCGATTAACGACTAAGTTTTCAAGACGGATGCCATATTTCCCTTCATGGTATAAGCCAGGCTCATTGGAAATAATCATGCCTTCACGTAGTTTTGAGTAGGTGTGAATAGGTGCGTAGTATGATAATACTTGTGGTCCTTCATGCACATTCAGTGCAAAGCCAACGCCGTGCCCCGTACCATGTCTATAATCTAGCTGATGTTGCCATAAATGTTGGCGTGCAATTGAGTCAAGTAGAGGAGCTGCTAAGCCTTCTGGGTAAACCACTTGAGCTAATGCAATATGGCATTTTAAAACAAGGGTGTAATCTCGTTTTTGAGCTTCTGATGGTGTGCCTACAGGAACAACACGCGTAATGTCTGTTGTACCATCCTGATATTGCCCACCTGAGTCAATTAGGAGTAATCCATCACCTTGAATGTCACTATAGCTTTCAGGTGTAGCTCGGTAATGAGGTAATGCACCATTGGCATTGAAGCCTGCAATAGTAGAAAAACTTAACCCAAGGAAACCATCTTGTTCAGCACGATACGCTGTAATTTTTTCATCGATGGTGAGTTCATTAATTACTTCTTTATTTTTTAAAGCATTTTCTAACCAATAGAAGAAATGACAGAGCGCAACACCATCTTTTTGCATAGCATGGCGAATATGTGCAATCTCGCTTTCATGTTTTTGTGATTTAAATAGCGTACTCGGGTTAATGTCATGATGGATATGAATTTGTGGAGATAATGCACTTTGATGATAAAACGATACTTTTGCAGGATCAATTAATACACTAGGAACCTGTAATTCATTTAAGAATTTATCGCTTTCTGTGTAACCTGAAATGGTGATTTTTTCGTTTTTGAATCGATTAAGTAATACATCATCAAATTTGTTTTGATCGCAAAATAAGACAACTTGATTTTCATCAATATATAGGTGAGATAGAAATACGGGGTTGTATTCAACATCGGTACCACGGCAATTTAATATCCATGCAATATCATCTACTGCTGAAATGAAATGACCTGTAATTTTTTTACTGCTCAGAACGTCTCTCATTTTTGCAATTTTTTCAGTGCGAGATAAGGTATTTATACCTTTTTGCATTTCATAAATTGCATGTGTTGGTAGAGCAGGACGGTCTTGCCAAATTTCAGTTATTAAGTCGATGTTTTCAACAACGGTAAATTGATTTTGAGTTGCAATATTTTGTAGTATTTCAAATTGCTGAACAGAAATGGTTTGTGTGTTTACAGAAACACGCGCATTCTTTTTAAGATTCTGCTTTAGCCAAGCCCAATGAGTTGAATTTTCATCACTTGTTAGTTTTTGAAGACTAAATCTAGTATTTTGTAATTGAGTTTCAGCTTGTACCCAATAGCGACCATCAACCCATAATCCTGCTATATCTTGGGTAATGAGTAGCGTTCCAACGGAGCCTGTAAATCCTGTTAACCATTGTCGAATTTTCCAATAATCAGGCAGGTATTCTGACATGTGTGGATCGGCACTTAGCGCAATGAAAGCGTCAATATTGTGTTGTTGCATGTGCTCGCGTAAGCACTTAAGTTTTGTTGAAGCATTCATTATATTGTTTCCGCTGTTTTGGGTTTGTCGTCACAATCTGAAATAAGTTTAAGAATAGGTTTTTTGATAATAAGTAGAACAATAGCACCAATCATCAAAGCAACTACACAACGTATGAATAAGGTGGGTAAATCTTGTAGTGAGTCTTGAGATACATGACCACCAATTAAACCTGCCATTAAGTTGCCAAGAGCAGATGCTGTAAACCATAGTCCCATCACCTGACCACGAATAATACTTGGTGCTAACTTAGTCATAGTTGAAAGACCAACTGGACTTAAACAAAGCTCACCCATGGTTAATAAGAAGAAGGTTGAAATCAGCCACCAAGGTGAAACCAAAGCCCCATCACTTGCAATAACAGAATAGCTTGCCAAAGCCATAAGTCCAAAGCCTGAAGCAGCAAGAACTAAAGCAATAATAAATTTAGAAATATAACTAGGATCTTTGTTGGATTTACCAAGCTTTACCCAAAGCCAAGCCATAATAGGAGCGCATATAATGACAAAGAGAGGGTTGATTGATTGAAACCAAACTGCTGGGATTTCATATCCAAAGACATATTTATTTGTGAAATCTTGTGCAAAAAGGTTGAAAGATGTTGGTGTTTGTTCAAATGCAGACCAAAATAAAGCAGCAATAATGAGTAAAATAAAGCAAATAACGAGTTGTTTTTTCTCTTTATTTGTGGTTTTTGAAAATAATAGAAGATAGGCAAAGTAAGCAACAATTGTAATGCAGATCGTAATTGTTAAATAAGTAACAAGTAAAATAGGGTTGATTGTAATAACGGCCATTGTTGTTAATGCAATAACAACTGCACAAATAGCTAAAAAGCCCATGACAATTTTAGGTGCATGAGGATTTTTATTGGTTGCTTGTTTCCAAGAATTATCTAGTGCTCTAGCTTTGCTGAACTCGGTAAGTTCGGGAACGGTCATTGAGCGAAATAAAAAAAGTGCAACAAGCATGCCTAATCCGCCTGCACCAAAGCCTAAATGCCAGCCATAATCCTTAACAAGGAAGCCTGTTATGAGTGGGGCAATAAAAGAGCCTAAATTAATTCCCATATAAAAAATGGAAAAGCCAGCATCTCGGCGTGAGTCTTTAGCTTCATAGAGCGTGCCTACAATGACAGAGATGCATGTTTTGAATAAACCTGACCCAAGTACAATGAGTACAAGACCGAAATAGAAAAAGAAATTGCTTGAAATAGCAGTTAGCGCAATAGATAAATGCCCTAAAGCCATAATGATTGAGCCATACCAGACAGCACGTGCTTGACCAAGCCAATTATCGGCAATCCAACCACCAAAAACCGTCATTAAATACATAGAGCCTGCAAATAAGCCAACAATTGCAGAAGCCGTTGGTAAATCTAAACCTAGACCACCTTGTGACACCATGGCAGCCATATACAGAACTAATAATGGGCGAACGCCATAAAAGGAAAAACGTTCCCAAAGTTCGGTAAAAAATAAACCTCTTAGGGGTTTTGGGTGTCCGTAAAATGCCTGATCGTAATTATTCAAATCATTTTTCATAAAAAATCCATTTTTATTTAGGGATAAAACCTACATTTGAATATATGGATTTTTTAATGGGTAATTTGATGCTGAATAGTAATGAAGTGATGTGTATTTAATACGAATTATTGCAGTTATGTTTCAAGGGGTAGAATTCATTTGACAAAGGAATGAGTTGTATAAATAAAAAGAATCAATTGTCTTGATCATAAAAAAAACCACCCTAAAGGGTGGTTTTTTTATCGACTCACGCCGTTCGAATTAACGAACGATATCGCGTTGAGTTTCGCCAGTGTAAAGCTGACGAGGACGACCGATTTTGTAAGGACCGCTGTGCATTTCTAACCAGTGGCTGATCCAACCAACTGTACGTGCAAGAGCGAAAATTACAGTAAACATTTCTGTTGGGATACCAATCGCTTTAAGGATGATACCTGAGTAGAAGTCTACGTTAGGGTATAAGTTACGTTTGATGAAGTATTCATCAGAAAGCGCAATGCGTTCAAGTTCCATAGCTAAAGCTAATTGAGGATCATTGATACCAAGTGCACTTAACACTTCGTCACAAGTTTCTTTCATTACTTTCGCACGTGGATCGAAGTTTTTGTAAACTCGGTGACCGAAGCCCATAAGTTTAACTTCTTTAGTTTTCACTTTTTCCATGAACTCAGCAACGTTTTCTACAGAGCCGATTTCATCAAGCATAGTAAGAACAGCTTCGTTCGCACCGCCGTGAGCAGGTCCCCATAGAGCAGCGATACCAGCAGCAATACATGCATACGGGTTAGCGCCAGTAGAACCAGCTAAACGTACTGTAGAAGTAGACGCATTTTGTTCGTGGTCAGCATGAAGCGTAAAAATACGATCCATTGCTTTAGCAAGAATAGGGTTAACTTTGTAATCACGGTCTGCAGGAGTAGCAAACATCATGTACAAGAAGTTTTCTGCGTAGTTTAAGTCGTTACGTGGGTAAACAAACGGTTGACCGATTGTGTACTTGTAAGTCCAAGCAGCTAAAGTAGGAACTTTTGCGATTAAACGGATTGCAGTAATTTCACGGTGGTCAACATTTTCAACGTCAAAACCATTGTGATAGAACGCAGAAAGCGCACCAACAACACCACACATAACAGCCATTGGGTGAGCATCACGACGGAAACCGTTGAAGAAACGGCTTACTTGGTCATGAACCATAGTGTGGCTGTGAACTTTAGAATCAAATTCTGCTTTTTGTTCAGCAGTTGGAAGCTCACCATTTAATAATAAATAGCAAGTTTCAAGGTAATCAGCTTGAGTTGCTAATTGGTCGATAGGGTAGCCACGATGTAAAAGGATACCTTTACCACCATCGATGAAAGTGATTTTAGACTCGCACGCAGCAGTAGCCATAAAACCAGGATCAAAAGTGAAGTGACCAGCGGTCAACACATCTTTAACGTCAATTACATCTGGGCCCAATGTACCACTGTAAATTGGTAACTCAATTTCTTTGCCATCAAGTTTTAAAACGGCTTTTTTGCCAGTTGCTTCAGACATTCAATTGATCTCCTGTCCTGGTGAATATTAGTCTGATTCAAAGCGTTCATCTTTTAATGTGCGAATCAGACGGATCAAAATTTGCTATAAGATTAGTAGCTACTGAAAATTTGTCAATTATACTTAGGGCTAAAAAATGACTGACAAAGACTTGTTTTGTCAAAAGCCTAATTTATAAAAAACATAATAGAATCACAGTATCGGGACGATATAATATGTCAAATAAACAAAAAAATGCAGAAAAAAATATACAGATTTATTTTAATTGTAAGTAATTATAAGTATTAAGCCATTAAAAAAATCTAGTGTTGTAAATGGCAAAACCATGTAAATGATTATATTTTTCGTAACTTACATTAAATTCCAATTCAAAAATAGAAGATAGATCACTATAAATGAAATGATATAAGCATCCTGTTTTACTGTGCTGTTTGGTTAAAAAATAGATACTTGAGTGGAGCTAAAAACATCTAAAGTATAAAAAATAATCATAAATTTAATGTATTTACTTAATATTTTGCTGAAATTACAGCGTAATGAGATGGTTGGTTGGATTAAGTTGTTATTAATATGGAAGATATTAAATATTTCTCTGGTTTTTAATTAATCAGTATTTAGTTTCGAAATAAAGGGTTGATTATATTTCTGACGTGGCTTATGGGAAAAATCAATCCTACTCTATTTACATTCATCTTTAGTCGTAGGCTAAGAATGAGACAATGTTACGGAAAAATACTGTAAAAGTTGGTTTCTTGCATATAAATGTAGGGAAATAGGTGCTTTGGGTATTTTTCATATTTTAATAGATGAATTTTATAGGATTGTTAATTTTGTTAATGATTCTTATTTAAGGTTTTTTAATGAAAATGGGCTTGTGAGCCGTTTGTAATTTGAAACTTGACGTTTTATAATTCAGTGTCGTTTTGAATTTAGGCAAAAGCTTGCCTATATAAGCCAGCTTTCCTTCGAACTAATTCCAACAAACTCCGGATGGAGTTTTTACTTACAGGATGCCCGCTGTGAAAAGCAACAGACCTGTCAATTTGTCCATGGGTCAAGTTTTAGAAGTAAACTTAAAATCCCCTGTGGCTATTGCATCAATTCTACACCGTCTTTCAGGTGTCATCGTATTTTTACTCGTACCGGTACTTTTATGGATTTTAGACAAGTCATTGTCTTCTCCAGAAGGTTTTGCACAAGTTCAAGCCATCTTTGATAGCTTTATTGTGCGTTTCATCGTGTGGGTATTTGTAGCTGGTTTAATTTTCCACTTTATTGCTGGTGTTAAGCATTTACTTGCTGACCAAGGTATTGCAGAAGAACTGCAAAGTGGTCGTGTTGCAGCTACTATTTCATTAATCTTGTCTGCAATTGGTATTGTTGCAGCATTTGTATGGATCGTACTCTAATGAAAAGTGCTACAGGTTTTACGGGCTCAGGTTCTCGTGATTGGTTTATCCAACGCGTAAGTGCTGTTGTATTAGCTGTTTATACCGTAGTGGTATTGGGTTGGATTTTATGTAATGGTGGATTCAACTTTGAACAGTGGTACGGCTTTATGATGACAACACCAATGAAGATTTTATCTTTGTTGGCAGTCTTATCTCTTGTTGCGCATGCATGGATCGGTATGTGGCAAGTATTCACTGACTATGTGACTACTCGTCAAATGGGTCCATCAGCATCAGGTTTACGCATTGTATTGACTTCAGCAGTGATTATCGCTGTATTGGCATACGCAATCTGGGCAATCCAGATTTTCTGGGCTTGATAGGAAGAGATCATGGGCGCTATAACCCCTAAAGAAGATTACACAAATATTCCACACGAAACTTTCGATGCTGTCATCGTTGGTGGTGGTGGTTCAGGTATGCGTGCATCTTACCAACTTGCTCAAGCTGGTTTAAAAGTTGCTGTACTGACTAAAGTATTCCCAACACGTTCACATACTGTGGCTGCACAGGGTGGTATTGGTGCATCTCTTGGTAATATGCAAGAAGATAACTGGCACTACCACTTCTATGACACAGTTAAAGGTTCTGACTGGTTAGGTGACCAAGACGCAATCGAGTTTATGACTCGCGAAGCGCCACAAGTTGTATATGAACTTGAACACCTAGGTATGCCATTTGACCGTAACGCTGACGGTACAATTTACCAACGTCCATTCGGTGGTCACTCTGCGAACTACGGCGAAAAAGCTGTTCCTCGTGCATGTGCTGCTGCCGACCGTACAGGTCACGCACTTCTTCATACGCTTTATCAAAGCAACGTGAAAATGGGTACTCAATTCTTCGTAGAATGGATCGCTCTTGATCTTATTCGTAACGAAGCTGGTGATGTACTTGGCGTAACAGCAATTGATCAAGAAACGGGTAAAATTGCAGTATTCCAAGCGAAAGCGACATTGTTTGCTACAGGTGGTGCTGGTCGTGTTTACCGTGCATCTACAAACGCTTATATCAACACTGGTGACGGTCTTGGTATGGCAGCGCGTGCAGGTATTCCATTGCAAGATATGGAATTCTGGCAATTCCACCCAACGGGTGTTGCGGGCGCAGGCGTATTGTTAACTGAAGGTTGTCGTGGTGAAGGTGCAATCCTTCGTAATGACGCTGGCGAGCCATTCATGGAACGCTATGCACCAACTTTAAAAGATTTGGCTCCACGTGATTTCGTATCTCGCTCTATGGACCAAGAAATTAAAGAAGGTCGTGGTTGTGGTCCTAAGAAAGATTACATCTTGCTTGATATGACGCACTTGGGTGCTGAAACGATCATGAAACGTCTTCCATCTGTATTTGAAATTGGTAAGAAATTCGCGAACGTAGATATCACTAAAGAGCCAATTCCTGTAGTGCCTACAATCCATTATCAAATGGGTGGTATTCCTACGAATATTCATGGTCAAGTTGTTGTTCCTGAGTCTCGTGAAACTGAAGCGCTTGTTGCTAACTACAACAAAGACACAGATGTTTATTCTACAAATGTAGAAACTCGTAACTTCACTAAACCAGTGAAAGGCTTCTATGCAATTGGTGAGTGTTCATGTGTATCTGTACATGGTGCAAACCGTTTGGGTACGAACTCACTTCTTGACTTGGTTGTATTTGGTAAAGCAGCTGGTGAACACATCATCGATTACGTGACTAAACATCACGGTGATGAATACGCTCCGCTTCCAACTACTGTACTTGAGCAAACTGTTGCACGTATTCGTAAATTAGATGAATCTGCTACAGGTGAAAACGCTCAAGAAGTTGCTGATGCAATTCGTGACATCGTTCAAGATCATGCTGGTGTATTCCGTACTTCAGAACTTCTTGAGAAAGGTGTTAAAGAAATTCTTGCAATTGAACCACGTGTTCGCAACATTCATTTAAAAGACAAATCTAAAGTATTCAACACAGCACGTATTGAAGCTTTAGAGGTTGAAAACTTATACGAAGTTGCTAAAGCTACATTGGTTTCTGCTGCTGCGCGTAAAGAGTGTCGTGGTGCGCATACAGTGGTTGACTTTGAGTTACCACCTGATCATGCCGACTACCCATACGGCCGTCGTGATGATGAGTGGATGAAGCATACTTTATGGTTCTCTAGTGATAACCGTCTTGAGTATAAGCCAGTGCGTTACCGTCCATTGTCGGTAGATGCTATTCCACCGAAACCACGTACATTCTAATTGGGAGAAGTAAGATGAGTAGAGGTACTCGTACATTTAATATCTACCGCTACGATCCTGATAAGGATGCAGCACCGTACATGCAAACTTTTAAGCTTGAGTTGACTGATAAGCATCGTATGTTGCTTGATGCACTTCTTGCGCTAAAAGTTCAGGATGAATCATTAACATTCCGTCGTTCATGCCGTGAAGGTATTTGTGGTTCTGATGGTGTGAATATTAATGGTAAAAATGGTTTAGCTTGTCTTTGGAATCTAAACGATTTACCAGAAGTGATTACAATTCGTCCTTTACCTGGTTTGCCAGTGGTTAAAGATTTAGTTGTGGATATGAATCAGTTCTACGAACAGTACAATAAAATTCATCCATTCCTAATCAATAATCAACCTGCGCCACCAAAAGAGCGTTTACAGTCTCCAGAAGAACGTGAACACTTAGATGGTTTGTACGAATGTATTCTTTGTGCATGTTGTTCAACTTCATGCCCATCATTCTGGTGGAACCCTGATAAATTCTTAGGTCCATCAGCATTGTTGAATGCGTACCGCTTTATTATTGATTCACGTGATACTGCAACTCAAGAGCGTTTGGCTCGTCTTGACGACCCATTCTCGTTGTTCCGTTGTAAGGGTATTATGAACTGTGTATCTGTTTGTCCTAAAGGTTTGAATCCAACTAAAGCTATTGGTCATATCCGTAGCATGATGTTTGATCAAGCG
Organism: Acinetobacter sp. FY683; assembly: GCF_059515885.1. Lineage (NCBI taxonomy): Bacteria > Pseudomonadati > Pseudomonadota > Gammaproteobacteria > Moraxellales > Moraxellaceae > Acinetobacter > Acinetobacter sp. FY683. The sequence continues at coordinate 100,541 of NZ_JCAKNA010000007.1, forward strand.
GGCTAATATATCGCACTAAAAAAAGCACACCTTAGGGTGTGCTTTTTTTATAAATAATAAAAAGATACAAAAGTTTTATTGGTCTTATAGTAATTTAGTCATGTTGTATGGATAAGATTAGATTTTTCTTTATTTGTGTATGGAAGAATGAAATTTAACATTATGCTGAAATTTTAGGTGTGAAATGTTAAGATGTGCGGGTTCTAAAGAAAAAATCTAATAAAATTTATAATCAAATTTTAATAATTTAAGGCTTGATTTGCAAAACATAAAACCCCATATACTAAGAGGAATTATATGTATTGTATTTAGCCAATTTATGAAAGGTATGTGTCAAAAAAATCAATTCACTTTGAAAGTTCGTGTTAAAATAGTTTGTATCACTATATTTGAAAAAAACACGCATTATTTGTTTAAAAAACAAACAAAATGTAGTTGATTAATCGTTATTAAATATAGTCGCTTTAGAAAAAGTAAGTTAAGTCGTTATTTTTTCTAAGTCGATTTGCAGAAAATTGCTCGGTACTGCCGGGTATATGTGAGTGATGATGCCGCTGAGGGCGTTATGATTCATTGCCTATATTAAGGTTTCTTAATGTAGCGATAACGCCTCAAAGGTTACGCCTAAAGGGGAGTAATGTGGTGTCCCAATTTGACATTACTAGTCATGGGTTTTGCTTTTAAAAGCATCCTGTAAATATTTTTGCAATAGGAAGTGGGTCCAAAAATGCAAGAAGTTGTTGACGCGTCGCGTCTAGACACTGAACTTTCCGCTGATAGTGCAGCGTATATTGAAGAAATTTATGAGCAGTATTTAACGGCTCCAGATTCAGTTGGAGATGATTGGCGTAAATACTTCGATAAATTTCCAAAAGGTGATCAACCACATAGTAATGTGCGTGAGCAATTTCTATTGTTAGGTCGTAATTCAAATCGTATTCAATCTGTTGTGCAAAGTGCGGTAAGTTCTGAGCATGGCCAACGTCAAGTTGGTGTATTACAGCTTATTGCAGCGTACCGTAACCGTGGTCATCAAAAAGCGAAGTTGGATCCATTAGGTTTAGCAAAACGTGAAGATGCTTATGACTTAGAGCTAAGTGCACACGGTTTAACTAAATCTGATTTAGATACAGTATTCAACACAGGTAACTTGGCGATTGATAAAGCAGAAGCTACGCTAGGTGAAATGGTTGATGCAATGGAAAACATCTATTGCAGCTCAATCGGTGCTGAATATATGCACATTGTTGACACGAAAGAAAAGCGTTGGATTCAACAACGTCTTGAAAGTGCTCGTGGGCAATATGGACTTAACGCAGAACAGAAAAAGCACGTTTTAGAGCGTTTAACTGCTGCTGAAGGTTTGGAAAAATTCCTAGGTAATAAATACGTTGGTGCTAAACGCTTTGGTGTTGAAGGTGGTGAATCTTTCATTCCAATGGTAAACGAACTTATTCAACGTGCAGGTGCTGTAGGTTGTAAAGAAGTTGTTATCGGGATGCCACACCGTGGTCGTTTGAACCTTCTTGTTAATATTATGGGTAAAAACCCAGCTGACCTATTTGGTGAGTTTGAAGGTAAATCACTTCATAAGAAAGGTTCTGGTGACGTTAAGTATCACCAAGGTTTCTCATCTAACGTAATGACTCCAGGTGGCGAAGTTCACTTAGCATTAGCGTTTAACCCATCACACTTAGAAATCGTTGGACCTGTAGTTGAAGGTTCTGTACGTGCTCGTCAAGTGCGTCGTAAAGACATTGGTGGTGATGATGTATTACCAATCATTGTTCATGGTGATGCTGCTTTTGCTGGTCAAGGCGTAAACCAAGAAACATTCCAAATGTCACAAACTCGTGGTTATACAGTTGGTGGTACAGTTCACATTGTTGTAAACAACCAAGTGGGCTTCACAACTTCTGATCCACGTGATGCACGTTCTACAGAATACTGTACTGATATTGCAAAAATGATCCAAGCGCCGATCTTCCATGTAAATGGTGATGATCCTGAAGCTGTAATTTTTGTTACTCAGTTAGCACATGATTTCCGTCATACATTCCGTAAAGATGTTGTGATTGATATGTTCTGTTACCGTCGTCGTGGTCATAACGAAGCGGATGAGCCTGCTGCAACTCAACCTATGATGTACCAAGTCATCAACAAAAAAACGACTACTCGTGCTTTGTATGCTGATCAATTGGTTCAGGAAAAAGTATTAGATCGTAAGTCTGCAGATCAAATGATCGAAGATTATCGTTCAGATCTTGAAGCAGGTCGTCATGTTGCGAATGCGTTGGTATTAGAGCCAAATACAAAAATGTTTGTAGATTGGTCTCCATACGTAGGTCATGAATACACAGACGTTTGGGATACAACTTTCCCAATCGAACGCTTAAAAGAACTTGGTAAAAAAATGCGTGAGCTTCCAGAAGGCTTCGTAATGCAACGTCAAGTATCTAAAGTGATCGATGATCGTTTGAAAATGCAAACTGGTGAAATGCCGTTGAACTGGGGTGCTGCTGAAACTCTAGCTTATGCCTCTATTTTAGATGATGGTTTCCTAGTTCGTTTAACTGGTGAAGATGTTGGTCGTGGTACGTTCTCACACCGTCATGCAAAATTGCATAACCAAGTAGATGGTTCTACTTACATCCCACTTTGTAACTTAAAAGAAAACCAACCTCGTACTGCAATTTATGACTCATTATTGTCAGAAATGGCTGTACTTGCATTTGAATATGGTTATTCAACAACTCTTCCTAAGAGCTTAGTAATTTGGGAAGCGCAGTTTGGTGACTTCGCTAACTGTGCACAAGTTGTAATTGACCAGTTCATTTCATCTGGTGAAACGAAGTGGGAGCGCGCATGTGGTTTAACAATGCTTCTTCCTCATGGTTTTGAAGGTCAAGGTCCAGAGCATTCTTCAGCACGTTTAGAGCGTTTCTTACAGCTTTGTGCAGAAGACAACATGCAAGTGATTACACCGACTACACCAGCACAGATTTATCATGCTTTACGTCGTCAAGCACTTCGTCCTATTCGTAAACCGTTGATCGTGACTTCACCTAAGTCATTACTTCGTCACAAGTTAGCAACTTCTACTTTAGATGAGCTTGCTACTGGTACATTCCAAACTGTGATTGATGAAGTCGATAACATCAACAAAGCTGACGTAACTCGTTTAGTTCTTTGTGGTGGTAAGGTTTACTACGACTTAGTTGAAAAACGTCGTGAAAAAGAATTGAACAATACGGCAATCGTTCGTATTGAACAATTATATCCATACCCAGAAGCACGTCTTGCTGAAGTTCTTGCACAATATCCAAATGTGACAGAGCTTGTTTGGGCTCAAGAAGAGCCGAAAAACCAAGGTGCTTGGTTATTCATTGCTCCACGTCTATATGATGATGTAATGAATGCTGGTAAACAAGTACGTATTAGCTATGCGGGCCGTGAAGCATCTGCTGCACCAGCGTGTGGTTCACCATATTTACATGCAAAACAACAAGCTCAGCTCGTAAATGATGCTTTAGCGATCGTAGAATAATCAGGAGATTCTAAAATCATGGCAACCGAAATTAAAGCACCTGTATTCCCAGAATCAGTTGCGGATGGAACAATCGCAACTTGGCACAAACAACCAGGTGAAGCAGTATCACGTGACGAAGTTATTTGTGATATTGAAACAGATAAAGTTGTTTTAGAAGTTGTAGCTCCTGCTGATGGCACAATCGCGTCAATTATCAAAAATGAAGGCGATACAGTTCTTTCAAATGAAGTGATTGCTCAGTTTGAAGAGGGTGCTGTTTCTGGCGCTGCTCAAACTGAAGCTGTTCAGTCTGAAACTAAAGTAGAGGCTGCTGCTGCTCAAACTCAAGCAGGTGCTGCACCTGTTGTTGAGCGTGCACAAGCTGTTACTGATCAAGCTCCAGCTGTACGTAAAGCATTAACAGAATCTGGTATTGCTGCTTCTGACGTTGCGGGTTCTGGTCGTGGTGGTCGCATCACTAAAGAAGATGTTGCAAATCATCAAGCTAAACCAGCTGTTGCACCTTTAAGTGTTGCTGTTGGTGAGCGTATCGAAAAACGTGTTCCTATGACTCGTCTTCGTAAACGTGTTGCTGAACGTCTTCTTGCGGCAACTCAAGAAACTGCAATGTTAACGACTTTCAATGAAGTTAACATGAAGCCAATTATGGAAATGCGTGCTCAGTATAAAGATGCATTCGAAAAACGTCATGGCGCTCGTTTAGGCTTCATGTCATTCTTCGTTAAGGCAGCAACTGAAGCGCTTAAACGCTACCCAGCTGTAAATGCTTCAATTGATGGTGAAGATATCGTTTATCACGGTTTCTATGACATCGGTGTAGCTGTATCTTCTGAGCGTGGTTTAGTTGTTCCTGTATTACGTGATACAGATCGTATGAACTATGCTGAAGTTGAAAACGGTATCCGTGCTTACGCTGCGAAAGCGCGTGACGGCAAATTGGGTATTGAAGATATGACTGGCGGTACTTTCACTATTACTAATGGTGGTACTTTCGGTTCATTATTATCTACTCCAATTTTGAATACACCACAAACTGCTATTTTGGGTATGCATAAAATCCAAGATCGTCCTATGGCAGTAAATGGTCAAGTAGAAATCTTGCCAATGATGTACTTAGCACTTTCTTATGATCACCGTTTAATTGATGGTAAAGAAGCTGTAGGTTTCCTTGTAGCAATTAAAGAATTGTTAGAAGAGCCAGCGCGTCTTATCCTTGATCTATAATTTTTAGTTCTTAAGAATAATCAAAACGAGTTTAAAGCGATCCTTTAAACTCGTTCTTGGAGATACAAATGTCTCAATTCGATTTAGTTGTAATCGGTGGTGGCCCAGGTGGCTACGAAGCGGCAATTCGTGCAGCTCAACTTGGTTTTAAAGTTGCGTGTATTGAAAAGCGTATTCATAAAGGTAAACCGTCTTTAGGTGGTACTTGCTTAAACGTAGGTTGTATTCCATCTAAAGCTTTGCTTGATTCTTCTCATCGCTATGAAGATACAGTTCATCATTTAGATGATCACGGTATTACGACTGGTGAAGTTAAGTTTGATCTTGCTAAACTTTTAGCACGTAAAGACAAAATCGTTGACCAATTAACTGGCGGTATCGATCAGTTATTAAAAGGTAACGGTATTGAGTGGTTAAAAGGTACTGGTAAATTGCTTGCTGGTAAAAAAGTTGAGTTTGTATCTCACGAAGGTGAAACTCAAATTTTAGAACCTAAATACGTGATTCTTGCGACTGGTTCTGTACCTGTAAATATTCCAGTAGCTCCTGTAGATCAAGATATTATTGTTGATTCTACTGGTGCATTAGAATTCCAAGAAGTACCTAAGCGTTTAGGTGTAATTGGTGCTGGTGTAATTGGTCTTGAACTTGGTTCAGTTTGGCGTCGTCTTGGTGCAGAAGTTGTTGTATTTGAAGCAATGGATGCATTCTTACCAATGGCTGATAAAGCTTTGGCAAAAGACTATCAAAAGCTTTTAACTAAGCAAGGTCTAGATATTCGTGTTGGCGCTAAAGTTGCTGGTACAGAAGTTAATGGTTCTGAAGTAACTGTTAAGTACACGCAAGGTGGCGAAGACAAAACTCAAACTTTCGACAAATTAATCGTATGTGTAGGCCGTCGTGCTTATGCTGAAGGTTTATTGGCGGATGATTGTGGTATTAAACTTACTGAACGTGGTTTAGTTGAAGTTAACGATTGGTGTGCAACTTCTGTTGAAGGCGTATATGCAATTGGTGACTTAGTACGTGGTCCAATGCTTGCTCATAAAGCAATGGAAGAAGGCGTAATGGCTGTTGAACGTATTCATGGCCATGCTGCACAAGTTAACTATGACACAATCATTTCTGTAATTTACACACACCCAGAAGCGGCGTGGGTAGGTTTAACGGAAGAGCAAGCGAAAGAAAAAGGTCATGAAGTTAAAACTGGTCAATTCGGTTTTGCTGTAAATGGTCGTGCTTTAGCTGCTGGTGAGGGTGCAGGTTTTGTTAAGTTTGTAGCTGATGCGAAAACTGATCGTTTACTTGGTATGCACGTAATTGGACCTGCTGCGTCTGATATCGTTCACCAAGGTATGATTGCACTTGAATTTGTTTCATCTGTTGAAGATCTTCAATTGATGACATTTGGTCATCCAACATTCTCTGAAGTAGTTCATGAAGCTGCTTTGGCTGTTGATGGTCGCGCGATTCACGCAATTCAACGTAAGCGTAAATAATTTAAAAGAGCGGCTTCGGCCGCTCTTTTAACATTTGATGGTTGTTTTTATATGAACAATCATCTAAAAATAAAAGAATAAATTTTGATAAATGCTAATGCTAACTGCATCAGCAGTATAAGTATTAGTAACCATAAAAACGTGAAAAGTAGTAAAAGGTAATAACTAGATGAATTTACATGAGTATCAAGCGAAGGCTCTTTTAAAAAAATATGGTATGCCTGTTCAAGAGGGTATTGTTGCATCTAATGCTGATGAAGCGGTGCAAGCATTTGAACAGTTAGGCGGTAAATTTGCCGTAATGAAAGCCCAAGTACATGCTGGTGGTCGTGGTAAAGCTGGTGGTGTTAAGGTTGTAAAATCTGCACAAGAAGCACGCGATTATGCAAATAGCATTATTGGCACACGCCTTGTCACTTATCAAACAGATGCAGATGGTCAGCCAGTAAACAGTGTGCTTGTTGCTGAAGATGTTTACCCTGTCGAGCGTGAATTATATCTTGGTGCTGTAGTAGACCGCTCAAGCCGTCGCGTAACTTTTATGGCATCTACTGAGGGTGGTGTTGAAATTGAGAAAGTTGCAGAAGAAACACCTGAAAAAATTATTAAAGTAGAGGTTGATCCTTTGGTTGGGTTATTGCCATTTCAAGCGCGTGAAGTAGCATTTTCACTTAATCTAAAAGATAAGCAAATCAATCAATTTGTAAAAATAATGACAGCTGCCTACCAAGCATTTATCGAAAATGATTTTGCACTATTTGAAATTAACCCACTTTCAGTTCGTGAAAATGGTGAAATTCTATGTGTAGATGCTAAAGTGGGAATCGATTCGAACGCTCTTTATCGTTTACCTGAAGTTGCTGCATTACGTGATAAATCTCAAGAAAATGAGCGTGAGCTTAAAGCATCTGAGTTTGAACTTAACTATGTTGCTCTAGAAGGTAATATTGGTTGTATGGTGAATGGTGCTGGTCTTGCAATGGCAACCATGGACATTATTAAGCTGTATGGTGGTCAACCTGCGAACTTCCTAGATGTAGGTGGTGGTGCAACAAAAGATCGTGTAATTGAAGCATTTAAAATTATTCTTGCAGATAGCTCTGTTCAAGGCGTATTAATTAATATCTTTGGTGGTATTGTGCGTTGTGACATGATTGCTGAAGCAATTATTGCAGCGGTTCAAGAAGTAAATGTAACGGTTCCTGTTGTTGTTCGCTTGGAAGGGAACAATGCCGAACTTGGTGCTAAATTACTTGATGAATCAGGTTTAAAACTTATTTCTGCAAATGGCTTAGCCGATGCTGCAGAAAAAATTGTTGCTGCAGTAAAAGCTTAAGGAGTATCAATCATGAGCGTATTAGTTAATAAAGACACAAAAGTATTGGTACAAGGCTTTACTGGTAAAAATGGTACTTTCCATTCAGCTCAAGCTTTAGAGTATGGTACAAAAGTTGTTGGTGGTGTAACCCCAGGTAAAGGTGGTTCTATACACTTAGATCTTCCTGTATTTAATACAATGAAAGAAGCTGTACGTGAAACTAAAGCAGATGCTTCCGTTATTTATGTGCCTGCACCATTTGTTTTAGACTCTATTGTTGAAGCGGTAGATTCGGGTGTTGAATTGATTGTTGTGATTACAGAAGGTGTGCCGACACTTGATATGTTAAAAGCAAAACGTTACCTAGAAACTTGTGGTAATAACACGCGCTTAATTGGACCAAACTGTCCAGGTATTATCACACCGGGTGAATGTAAGATTGGTATTATGCCTGGTCACATTCATCAACCTGGTAAAATTGGTATTATTTCACGTTCAGGTACTTTGACTTACGAAGCTGTTGCGCAAACAACAAAATTGGGCTTAGGTCAGTCTACATGTATTGGTATTGGCGGTGATCCAATTCCAGGTATGAACCAGATTGATTGTTTGAAATTGTTCCAAGAAGATCCACAAACAGAAGCCATTATCATGATTGGTGAAATTGGTGGCTCTGCGGAAGAAGAAGCTGCTGAATATATTCAATCACATGTGACTAAACCTGTTGTTGGTTATATTGCAGGTGTGACAGCACCTAAAGGTAAGCGTATGGGTCATGCTGGTGCCATTATTTCAGGTGGTAAAGGTACTGCTGAAGAGAAGTTCGCTGCATTTGAAAAAGCGGGTATGGCTTATACACGTAGTCCAGCAGAGCTTGGTTCTACAATGTATCAAGTGCTAAAAGAGAAAGGTTTAGTTTAATCTAAATGTTAAAAAAGCCCTCAATTGAGGGCTTTTTTAATGTGCCTAAAATTAGTAAGCAAAGACGAATACTAAAAAATACTGAAGGAGTAATTGAATTTTATATAAATGATTTTATTTGATTTTTTTTAAATTGAATTGAAGTATTTTAAATAGCCTATATAAAGATATATTTATGATTTTGGAATGAAAATGCTAAATTTTAGGCAAAAAAATGCGTAATACTTGGGGTAAGTATTACGCAGAAAATCGAACTGTTTTCACAGGTTCGGGGGTAACTGTTGAAATTAAATAGTTCATTAATTTCTATATAAGAATAATAGTTTAGAAATACAATTAGGTCTTTTACTCTATTGTATGTCGCATGTTAAACACTGTAATTAGTGTTATTTTTAGGTGATCATTTCACATTTTATGAATAAAAAGCAAAAAAAGCTCAATGAATGAGCTTTTTTGTTGAAATGTCATGTTTTGTATTAGAAGTGGAAGACACCTAAACCAGACTTAACTTCATCTAATGTTTGTTGTGTAATGTCACGGCATTTATCTGTGCCAGACTTTAAGATATCCATGATGTAGTCAGGATCTTTAGCAAGCTCCATACGACGTTCACGAATAGGTGTGATTAATTCTTTAAGTACACCTTCTAAACGTTTTTTGACAGTACCATCACCTAAACCACCGCGACGATAATGCGCTTTAAGTTCTTCAACTTCTTCTTTATTTGGGTCGAAAGCATCTAAGTAAGTAAATACAACATTACCTTCCACTTGACCTGGATCTTCAACACGTAAGTGATTTGGATCTGTGTACATTGCATTTACTGCTTTTTTAATGTCTTTATCAGATGCATCTAACACAATGGTATTGCCTAAAGATTTAGACATTTTCGCTTTACCATCAAAACCAGGTAAACGACCTACATTTGAAAGTAATGCTTGGCATTCAGGAAGTAAGTCTTGACCTATTTGACGATTCAAACGACGAACAATTTCATTGGTTTGTTCAATCATTGGAATTTGGTCTTCACCCACAGGAACTACAGTTGCTTTGAATGCTGTAATATCAGCTGCTTGAGCAACTGGGTAGCATAAAAACCCTGCTGGAATGTCACGCTCGAATCCACGCATCTGAATTTCAGATTTAATGGTTGGGTTACGTTCTAAACGAGATACAGTCACAAAGTTTAAATACAACATTGTTAATTCGTTTAGTGCAGGTAAACTTGATTGGACGCAAATTGTTGTTTTAGTTGGATCGATACCAACGGCTAAATAGTCTGTCGCTACTTCAATAATATTACGACGAACTTTTTCAAAGTTGTCTGCATTATCTGTGAATGCTTGAGCATCAGCCAATAAAAGATGTTGGTGATGTGAATCTTGTAAACCTACGCGTGAACGTAAAGAACCTACAAAGTGACCTAAGTGAAGTTGGCCAGTAGGGCGGTCGCCAGTCAAAATCACTGGACGATTATCTTGATTACTCATTATGAATTCCAGAACAGTAGCCAGCGCTACTCATATATACAAAGAATACAGTTATTGTACGGTAAATTTTTTTTTAATGTCAGCAAGATTAAATATTGAAATTGAAAAATCAACAATTTTTTTACATATGAATAAAGGATTACAGACTTTAAATTAAGATCTTATTAAAAGTTCGTCGTAGAAATCTATGAGCATTTGATATTGAAATACCAATATGTTTTTCTTTTTAGAGATAAATATTAAAGATAGAATGTAAAAAACGCATAGGATAAGAAAAAAATGGCGAGCAGTTTATTATTACTATTAGATGATATAGCGACTGTACTGGATGATGTTGCTGTAATGAGCAAAATGGCAGCAAAAAAGACAGCAGGCGTTTTAGGGGATGATTTGGCTTTAAATGCACAACAAGTTAGTGGTGTTAAAGCAGATCGCGAGCTTCCTGTTGTGTGGGCGGTTGCGAAAGGTTCATTTGTAAATAAGCTTATTTTAGTTCCACTTGCGTTACTTATTAGTGTGGTTGCACCTTGGTTGATTAATCCGCTTTTAATGATGGGTGGTTTGTTCTTATGTTATGAAGGTGTTGAAAAAGTTATACATTCATTACATCAGAAAAAATCGATTAATAAGCTAGAGCCTGAAACAGAAAATTTAGAACAGATAGATTTAGTAAAGTTTGAAAAAGACAAAATTAGAGGTGCAATTCGAACTGATTTTATTTTATCTGCTGAAATTGTCGTGATTTCACTTGGTACAGTTGCAGCAGCAACATTTATAACCAAATTAAGTGTATTGGCTGTTATTGCTATAGCGATGACGGTTGGTGTTTATGGTTTTGTTGCAATGATTGTGAAAATTGATGATTTGGGGTTGTATTTGGTTGAGCAGACATCTTCATTTAAACAACATATTGGTCGGGCTCTACTTATATTTGCACCAAAGTTAATGAAAGCATTAACAATTGTAGGTACTGTCGCGATGTTTTTAGTGGGAGGAGGGATTATTAATCATGCTATTCCACTTTTTCATCATTGGATGGAAGATGCTGTAGATTATATGGAACTCATTCCAAGTGTTGGAAATATTGTAGGAGCATTTACACCTACAATGATTAATTTAGTGACAGGTTTTATTGCTGGGCTTATTGTATTGGTGATTATTGGATTAACACAAAATGCTATTTTAAGAGTAAAAAAAGCATAAGCTATTGAAGTAGAAGTAATTAAAGATCGATAAAATAAAGTATATATAATGAATTAAGGAATATGACTATGCGTTGGAAAGGTCGTAGAGTTAGTACAAATATAGAAGATCGCCGTGGTGGTGGTGCAGGTAAGGCAGGTGGAATTAGTATTCTAGGTTTAGTTGTTGCTTTTGTTGCGTGGAAGTTCTTTGAGGTAGATCCTCAACAAGCGTATCAGGCAACTAAACAAGTGACAGCGCAAGTTCAACCTGCAGAAACGAGTGGTTTAAATGATCCTACGCCCGATCAGCAAGAGGCGATTGATTTTGTTGGAACAGTTTTAGCTGATACAGAAGATACATGGACTCAGGTTTTTAAAGAACAATTAAATGCACAGTATCAGCCACCTAAGCTAGTTATGTTTAACGGTGTTGTGAAGTCTGGTTGTGGTACAGCGCAAGCTGCGATGGGACCTTTTTATTGTCCAAGCGACCGTAAAGTTTATATAGATACTTCTTTCTTTAAAGATATGAAATCACAAATGGGGATTTCTGGAGAGAAGAATCAAACGGAATTATCACGTAATGACCAAGCAGGAGATTTTGCACAGGCTTACGTAGTTGCACATGAGGTTGGACATCACATTCAAACGCTTTTGGGGATTTCAGAACAAGTTCATAAGGCACGTTCTCAAGTAACGAAAACGGAAGGAAATCAGCTTTCTGTACGTCAAGAGCTACAAGCAGATTGTTTTGCTGGTATTTGGGCACATCACAATCAACAACGTACTCAGTTTTTAGAGCAAGGTGATATTGAAGAAGCAATGGATGCTGCACATAAAATTGGGGATGATTACTTACAGAAAAGTGCAACAGGTCAGGTTGTTCCTGATAGTTTTACACATGGTACAAGTGAACAACGCATGAAGTGGTTTCAAACGGGTTTAAAAAGTGGAAACATGAGTAATTGTGATACTTTTAATCAAAATATTTAAAGTTGAATAAGATATATAAAGGGGAGATTTCTCCCTTTTTTTTGTATTAGTTATATATGTAAAAATAATGTTAAAAAAAATTGATTAAATTTAAGTGTAATTTTGAAAAAACGGTACACTATTAAAATAATAAATCTCACATTGTTTTCTATTTACAATAGAAATGCTATGAGATTCAGATTGCAGAATATAGGATACTAATGGGTAATTATTTTTTTCTCCAAGTTTTTACGGTAATTTTTGCACTTTCAATTGCCACAACTATGTTTAACAAACGTGTTTTGGGTTTTCCTCAAGCCATTGGTGTGCCTTTAGTATCTGCAATTTTTGTTTTTATTTTACAATGGGGTGCAAGCTTATTAAATGGTAATCAATTTATTACCATTAATATTCATAATATTGAGAGTGCTGTTCGTCATATTAATTTTTATGACTTTTTAATTAATGGTGTGATCTGTTTTATCCTGACCTCATCTGCACTTAAGTTTAAAGTCTCTGATTTAAAAAGTTATTGGAGGCCGATTAGTATTCTTGCTAGTACAGCTTTAGTACTTTGTGCTGTTTTCTTTGGTGTTGTGCTTTATGGCTATCAAATTTTAATTGGTCATCATGTAGATTTATTAGTACTACTTTTATTGGGTTCGGCATTAGGTGCAACTGACCCTATTGGTATTAAAGGTGTATTAAGTTCGGTTCGTGCACCACATCATTTAATAGTCAAATTAGAAGGTGAGTCTTTATTTAATGATGCGATGTGTATTGCATTATTCATGACCTTATTACATGTGCTACAAGGTGAACATTTCACATTAATAGGTGTGCTTGAAACACTACTTTATGAAATTGTTGTTGCTGTCATTATTGGTTGGGGATTTGGTTTCGCGATATTACGTATATTACGTGGTAAACATGAAATGGAATCTTTAATTTTAACTACAGCATTGCTCGCTTGTGGTTCATATTTGGTTGCACTATTTGCCCATGCTTCAGCACCTATTGCCTGTGTTATTGGTGGTTTAATTGTTGGTAATAAATGGAAAGAAATTTTACAAGAGCGAGAAATTCGTGAAGTAAATCATTTTTGGCATACTGTTGAAGGGATTATTAATTCGTTCTTATTCACCTTAATTGGTTTGGAACTGTTTATTTTAGATTTAAGTGTAAGCTTGATTTTAGGTGGTATGGTTGCCTTTATCATCCTACATGCTTCTCGATTTGCAGCAAACTTCTTATCTTTTTCATTTTTCCCAAGCTTTAGGAAAAAAAGTTATAACGGTAGTTTAGCGATTTTGTCTTGGGGTGGGGTGCGTGGTGGTATTTCACTTGCTTTAATTTTAGCAGTAGCCAACATTCCACAATTAAGTGAATACAGCAGTATTCTTATTGGTTATACCTTTATTTCTGTGTTGTTATCTGGTTTGGTTTGTGGTTTAGGTTTGCCTGCTGTTATGAATGCCTTTTATTACAATCCTGAGGAAGAAAAAACAGGATTTAAAGGATGGTATCAACGCATGTGCCACAAAATGAATAGAAAGGGTTTTCAATACGTTGTGGAGGAAGATGAGCAAGGTAATGAAGTTATTAGCGTACATAGACCTGATAAAATTGTGGACCAAAAAACGGAAGATGGTGTAGCAAAACTTCATCACCCAGATAAATTGCAAGAAGTTAAACGCCTTGAAAGTCCTGGTAACTTCTAAACGACAATGCAAAATTATGTCAGCGAGTTTTATGGAATTATTCAGTTAATTCCTAAAGGGAAAGTCGCAACCTATGGTCAAATTGCAAAGCTTGCAGGTTTACCTAAACATGCTCGTCACGTTGGTTTTGCTTTAAAAAATATGGCTGATGATTCGATTGTACCTTGGCATAGAGTGATTAATTCTCAAGGAAAAATTAGCCTAAGCAAAGAAGATGGCTTTGGTGAAAATATCCAAATTGCGAAATTACAGGCTGAAGGGATTGTCGTTATGGCAGGAAAGGTGAATTTGAAACAATTCCAATGGGTTCCATAAATAAAAAAAGCTTCAGATATGAAGCTTTTTTTATGCATTTAATGCTTATTTGCGAACAATCATAACTGGGATAGTACCTTCAGCAAGTACGCTTTGCGCTACGCTACCCAGTACTAGTTTTTTGATACCTGTACGACCATGCGATGCAATCACAATAAGATCTGCTGAAAGCTCTTCTGCTGCTTTTACAATTTCACGTTGAATAACTTGTCCTTCTAAAAGTTTGGTTTCAACAGTTACGCCGTGTTCTGCAAATTTAGTTTTTGCTTCTTCTAATGTTTGTAGTAAAGATCTACGTGCACGTTCAATAAGTTCATTTGTATGTGATGCAGAAATATATTCTGCAGCAATATAAGGATCTAAAGTAAGTACTTGAACAACAGTGACTTTACTATTAAATGCTTTTGCTAAATCTGCTGCTTTTTCAATTGCAGCATATGAAGTTTCTGAACCATCTACAGGGACTAAAATATTATTAAAAGACATTTTATTACTCCTTATTTTTGAAACAAATAAACTATTTAGAATTTAAAATTACTTCTCAATATGTTTATAATATATTGATTTTTAAAAGAATAAAACCTAGTAAAACACTTAGATTTATTTTACTAAACTCATGTATTTATTAATGAATATTTATAGCAATTGAACAATGGCAAAAAAGATTAAAGTGTAAGCGGTTATATATTCTTTAGTCTCTAATTTATAAAATTTGAGTGTTTATATTTGAGGGGATGTTGGTTTTATATTTTACTTAAAATTAATTTTAAATAACGCATATAGCTTTGAATTTTTTGAGTATATTGTTGGAATATACTTTTATGAAAATGAATAACAATGGTGAATGATCAATTAAAGTGGGATAAAGACAATTTTGAAAATATTGAAGAAGCTTGGGAGGGAGATTTATGGGATCGTAAGCGTTTAGGTGAGCAACTCACGCAATATGTTGATCGATTACAGTGTGGTGCTGTTTTAGCATTAGATGCGCGTTGGGGTGAAGGTAAAACGTGGTTTGTAAGGCATTGGGCTAAACATTTAGATGAAACGAATCATAACGTAATTTATTTAGATGCTTTTGCAAATGACTATTTGGATGATCCTTTTTTAGTTATTGCATCAGAAATTGCTTCGACGCTAGATAAAACAGCAGATAAAAAATTAGTTCATAAATTCAAGAAAGCTGCGGCAGTAATGCAACAAGGTTTACTTACAATAGCACCAACATTAATTGCATCTATGATTAGTTGTGCAATTACAGGTGGAATTATTCCTTTTATAAAAGTTGATAGCGAGAAAATTGCGGATAAGCTTGATGATGCAATTGATAAAGTGACGGATAACATTGGAGAAAAAGTCACTGAAGCTATTCAAAATAAAATAGAAACTTATGAAGAAGAAAAAAACTCATTATTAGCATTTAAAAGTACTTTGTCTGAATTAGCAGAA
The DNA here is from genome assembly GCF_059515885.1 of Acinetobacter sp. FY683. Classification (NCBI taxonomy): domain Bacteria; kingdom Pseudomonadati; phylum Pseudomonadota; class Gammaproteobacteria; order Moraxellales; family Moraxellaceae; genus Acinetobacter; species Acinetobacter sp. FY683. Next base: position 116,184 of record NZ_JCAKNA010000007.1, read on the forward strand.
AGTTTAGATAAGCCATTGGTTTTTATTATTGATGAATTAGATCGTTGTCGTCCTGATTTTGCTATTCGTTTAATTGAGAGAATAAAACACTTTTTTGATATTCCTAAAATTGTATTTGTTTTAGTAATGGATAAAGTGCAATTTTCAAAAGTGGTTTGTCATAATTATGGTTATGATGAAAAGCTAGGTGAGGAATATCTAGATAAGTTTGTAGACTTTTGGATTCCTTTGCCAGAAGTTAATAAAAATAAGTACAATGAGTTTATAAGTGTATCGGTGTTAAAAAAAGTATTTGTAGATGTTGGTGAATTTTCAGATGATGTTATTTTTGTGTTTTATAAAAGCTTAAAGAAGTATATATCACCACGAAACATTAAAAAAATAATAAATATATATGCATTATTAAAAACAGGAGATGTTAAAAAAGACCTGTTTCTAATTTTAGCAATCCTCAACAGATCCAGTAATTTGATTGATGTTTTTCAAAGTATGATGAGCTATTTTGAAAATAAAGAGAATACTATTGGCTACCACAATAAAGAAGAATATATTGTTTTAGAGCCTATTGAATGTTTGAAGTTATTTCATGAAACTGAACGAATACAGCGAACTACGTATGGTGGAGCCAGTAGCAACAATATTAAAACTAAAAAATTATTAGATTTATATTCGAGCCTGTAAATTATTTTGTGTAAGTTCCATTTTTTATAAATGATCCTTTAATCGATCATCGAAATGAATCGTAAACCAATTCATTGCTAAACGCCAATTTTGAATTGGCATTGTCCATTTCTTGGCAGCACTGGTTGTTGCCAAGTAAATGACTTTTTTGACTGAATCATCAGAAGAGAATATCTTTCGCTTCTTAGTTGAATGACGGATCACACTATTCAATGATTCAATTGCATTCGTTGTATAAATCGCATGACGTATTTCAGCTGGATAGCTAAATATTGTACGGATATTTTCCCAATTAGCTCGCCAAGACTCCCCGATTTTAGGGTATTGATGGTTCCATTGATCACAGAATATATCTAAAGATTTCAAAGCATTTTCTTCTGTACTCGCCTGATAGATCGCCTTTAGACCAGAAGTAACCGCCTTATAGTCCTTCCAGCTAACAAAGCGCAGGCTATTGCGTACAACGTGTACAATGCATAGTTGGATGTCTGTATGAGGATAAACCGAGGCTATCGCATCAGGGAAACCTTTTAAGCCATCTACACAAGCAACAAGAATATCTTGTACTCCTCGATTTTTGAGTTCAGTCATGACAGATAACCAGAATTTTGCCCCTTCTGTTTGGGCAATCCACATACCTAGCAGCTCTTTCTGCCCATCCATATTGATACCTAAAGCAAGGTAAACAGACTTATTAATCACTGTAGAGTGCTGACGCACCTTAACGACAATACAATCGAGATATACAACGGGATATAGGCTATCTAGTGTTCTGTTTTGCCATTCAGTCACTTGTTCAATCACAGCATCGGTAACTTTGCTTATGAGAGATGCTGAAACGTCGGCATCGTACATTTCTTTGAAGAATGCGACAATTTCTCTATTTGTCATTCCTTTTGCATACAGTGAGAGGATTTGATCATCCATACTCGTAATACGTGTTTGATACTTCTTAATAATTTGGGGCTCAAATGAACTCTCACGATCGCGTGGGATCTCTAAATCAAGTGATCCATCAGGTGTTAAAACTTTTTTAGCACTGAAACCATTACGCGCATTGGATCCTTTGCGATTTTCATGTTTTTCATAGCCTAAATGTTCGGAAAGCTCTGTATTGAGTGCTGTCTCAATCATGAATTTTTTAAAGACAGCAGTCATTTGGTTTAAGTCTTCTGGTGTTTTTAGACCTTTAGCCAATTCAGCAGCCATTTTTTTGATCGTTGCTTCATCCATGTGAAGTACCTCTTTTTATTATCCTATATAGGATAAATGAAAATTAAGTACTTACACAAAATTCAGAACAGTCTCTTATATTCTAAATATTCAATAGCTAGATTGAATAATTTGGATAAATTTTCAATACAGTTTACAGATTACTTAAATACACATTTATGGGAAGATGTTGAAGAGAAAACTAACTAGAGAAATATTGAATTAATGCTGAACAATCATCCGTTTGCAATTGCTCACGCATCTTTAAAAACTGCTTTTCGTCTAAATCATATAACTTTAGAGAAAGCAGTTTTTCTATATCTTCTTCAGGAAAACGGTACTTAATCACTTTTGCAGGTACGCCACCTACAACAGCATAAGGAGGCACATCTTTTGTTACAACAGCACCTGTAGCAACCACAGCACCTTCACCAAGCGTCACACCTTGCATAATCATGGCACGAGAACCAATCCAACAACCATCGCCAATAACAGTGTCGCCCGCAGGCACAAAACTTCGTGTGTCGAAAGGAAAAGCCGAAATCCAATCTGTACGGTGTAACTGATTACCACCCATCATAATTACGCACTCCGCCCCAAAACACACGAAATTGCCAATATAAAGCTGATCAATTGGCTTCTCAGGCGTAGAAGGCTTATCATGCAAATAACGCACAACACAACGCTCAAAACCCTGATCCCAATAAGCAGAATAATAAGAATAGTTTCCCTTAATGTGAATGTTTGGATTTTTCACAGTTTTAGAAATAAATTCGAATTCACACCAATGCTTAACAGGGGAATTAATTAAAGGTTCAGCCATAAGAGCCATCAAAGAATAAGCGTAAAGCCATTATAGCCGAACTTAAGACAAATGCTTAAAGGCATCAATTGCACGAACACGACTGCTTTTTAAATCTACAATGGGTTTAGGATACTCTAAATCTAATTGTGGATTTTTCGCATAAGGTTCATGAATTTGTTTGGCATCTAAATGTGAAAGTTCAGGAATCCATGTACGAATATAATCGCCATTTTCATCAAATTTTTGCGATTGGCTTACAGGGTTAAAAATACGGAAATAAGGTGCAGCATCCGTTCCTGTAGATGCACACCATTGCCATCCACCATTATTTGCAGCTAAGTCGCCATCAATTAAATGTTGCATAAACCAGGCTTCACCAAGTCGCCAATCAATCAATAAATTTTTGGTTAAGAACATTGCACAAATCATGCGTACTCGATTGTGCATCCAACCTGTTGCAAGCAGTTGGCGCATTCCTGCATCTACAATAGGAATGCCAGTTTGACCATTTTGCCAAGCCGTTAAATCTTCAGGAGCATTTCGCCAGACTATTCTTTGCGTATCTAACTTAAACGGCAAGTGTTTTGACACGCGGGGATAATCGAACAAAATATGTTGATAAAACTCACGCCAAAGCAGCTCATCTAACCAAATTTGTTGTCCGTTATTTTCAAATTCCATATAGCCATGACTGTGGCGGAATAAGGCTTGTAAGCATTGGCGAATAGAAATAATGCCTATATTTAAATAGGCTGCAAGTTTGCTTGTACTGTTTAAATTGGGAAAATCTCGCTCTATATGATAATGCTCAACTTGATCTGCAATAAATTGATCGAGCATTTCCCATGCATATTTTTCTCCAACTTGCCAAAGGGATTGTTGTTCTTTTGAGATATTGATATTGGGGTAGATTGATTGAAAGTTTGGAAGCAGATGTTCAAAATCGGTATGAGTTGCTAAAGCTTCTTGAGCTTCAATAGCTGGATAGCATTGTGGCAAGCTTATGCTGAGTTTTTCATAGCACTGTTTTTTAAATGCGCCAAAAACTTGGTAGGGCAATGCACTTTTATTACGAATGCAACCGACAGGAAAAATGGTTCTATCGTGATATAACTCAAAACGAATACCATTTTTTTCGAGTGTATTTTGAATTTGAGCATCACGTTTTAATTCGTTTACTCCCAATTCAATATTGGCATGAATGTTTTGAATTTGGTGTGTTTTGCAGAGTTGTAAAAGCTCTTTAGGAATGTCTTTCCAAAGCGAAATGGTACGATAAATAATGGGAATATTTAAGTTTTTAAGTTCTATTTTAAGCTGTTCGAGTTGTCTTAAGTAAAAATCAATTTTAATGGGTGCATCGTTATGAATTTGCCATTGTGTAGGAGATAAAACTACAAGGGCAATACATGAACCTGCCTGACGAGCATGCCATAAGGCAGCGTGATCATGAATTCTTAAATCTTGTCGAAACCAAATAAGTTGCATGTTAAGTTTTGATTCAATTTGTATTTAGTCCATAAAAGCATAAACATTTTTAAGAGATTTCTATAGTATTTTTTCTTTTGATTTATAACAAAAAGCCCCTCATAAGAGGGGCTTTGGATAGCTGTGTTATCTTGCTTTAAAGCTTAGATATACTCAACTTTTACAATTTCGTATTCAACTTCACCTTGTGGAGTGACAATTTTCACTTCGTCGCCTTCATTTTTACCTAAAAGACCACGCGCGATTGGTGAATTTACAGAAATCTTATTAATTTTAAAGTCGGCTTCATCATCGCCCACAATTTTATAAGTTTTTTGTTCTTCAGTATCTAGGTTTTCAATCGTTACAGTTACGCCAAAAACAACACGACCATTTTGCTCAAGAGTTTTTACATCAATTTCTTGAACTGCGCCTAATTTGCCTTCGATGTCTTGAATACGACCTTCACAGAAACCTTGCTGTTCACGAGCAGCGTGATATTCAGCATTTTCTTTTAAATCCCCGTGTTCACGTGCTTCAGCAATAGCTGCAATAATACGTGGACGATCAACACTCTTAAGTTGCTGTAACTCTTTCTCTAAGGCAATTTTGCCTTCAGGAGTCATAGGATAACGTTGCATTGTTGTCCCTCAAATTTGTAAGAAAATTAAACCAATAAAATATTGATCTATAAATGAAAAAAAGTCCTGCCACCAAGAGGTAGCAGGACTTCTTGGTAACTTAATTAACCTTTAGTAAGGTCTTGCAAACGGTACACATCCATAGGCAATTTAATTGCTAATGCTTGGCATACAGCTTCTGCACCATTCAAAGTAGTGGTGTTATACACTTTACCTTGAAGCGCTGAACGACGAATCGAGAACGAATCTTCTTGAGCTTGTTTACCTTCAGTCGTATTAATCACAAGGTGGATTTCACCGTTTTTAATACGGTCCACAATGTTAGGACGACCTTCAGTCACTTTGTTCACACGTTCACACTCAAGACCAGCTTCGTTGATAACAGTAAATGTACCATCGGTAGCAAGAATCTTGAAGCCTAAATCGATAAGTTGTTTTGCAATTGCAACGGCACGAGGTTTATCTGAGTCACGAACTGAGATAAATGCGTGTTTAGTTTCACCTTCTGTTGGTAAGCCTGGTAAACGCTCGTTAGCACCTAAAACTGCTTTATAGAATGCTTCACCAAATGTTTTACCTACACCCATTACTTCGCCTGTAGATTTCATTTCAGGGCCAAGAATAGGGTCAACACCAGGGAATTTGTTGAATGGGAACACTGCTTCTTTTACAGAGAAGTGTTCAGGGATAATCTCTGATGTGAAACCTTGTGACACAAGAGATTGACCTGCCATACAACGAGCTGCAACTTTCGCTAAAGATTCACCGATACATTTAGATACGAATGGCACAGTACGTGATGCACGTGGGTTCACTTCTAAAATGTAAACGTCATCGCCTTTAACAGCGAACTGAACGTTCATTAGACCAATTACGCCAAGCTCTTTTGCCATAGCAACTGTTTGACGACGCATTTCGTCCTGAATCTCTTTAGATAAAGAGTAAGGAGGAATAGAACATGCTGAGTCACCTGAGTGAATACCTGCTTGTTCGATGTGCTGCATAATACCGCCAATCACAACGTCTTTACCGTCAGATACGCAGTCTACGTCAACTTCAATTGCATCATCAAGGAAACGGTCAAGAAGAACAGGTGCTTCGTTTGATGCTTGAACTGCATCACGTAAGTAGCGTTTAAGTTCGTCATCGTTGTACACGATTTCCATTGCACGGCCACCAAGTACGTAAGATGGACGTACAACAAGTGGGTAGCCTACTTTAGACGCTTCAGCCATACCTTCTTCAGCAGATTTTACAATGCTGTTGTTAGGTTGACGAAGTTGTAGACGTTGAATCATTTGTTGGAAGCGTTCGCGGTCTTCTGCACGGTCAATTGCGTCAGGAGATGTACCAATAATTGGCGCACCAGCTTCTTCTAAAGCACGAGCCAATTTTAATGGAGTTTGACCACCGTACTGAACGATAATGCCTTTAGGCTTCTCGATACGTACGATCTCAAGAACATCTTCAAGTGTAATTGGTTCGAAGTACAAACGATCTGATGTGTCGTAGTCTGTAGAAACAGTTTCAGGGTTACAGTTCACCATGATTGTTTCATAGCCATCATCACGCATTGCAAGGGCAGCGTGTACACAGCAGTAATCGAACTCGATCCCTTGACCAATACGGTTAGGACCACCGCCAATAACCATGATCTTATCTTTTGCTGAAGGGTTAGATTCACACTCTTCATCGTAAGTTGAGTACATGTAAGCTGTATCAGATTCGAATTCAGCAGCACATGTATCTACACGTTTGTAAACTGGCATTACGCCTAAGTTCCAACGGTGTTTACGGAATTGTTTTTGTGAAATACCCATCAAGTTCGCAATGCGAAGGTCAGATAAACCTTTACGTTTGAACGAACGAATGTTATCTGCATTTAAATCACCAAAACCTAAAGTTTTGATTTCATTTTCAGTTTTGATGATGTCTTCAATTTGAATCAAGAACCAACGGTCAATCTTAGTTGCATTGAACACGTCATCTAAAGTAAAGCCGTGGCGGAATGCATCAGCAACGTACCAAATACGCTCTGGACCAGGAACTTTAAGTTCTTGAAGAATTTTTTCGCGAGCGCCTTCTGTACCTACTTCAATTTTTTCATCGAAGCCACAAGCACCCACTTCTAAACCACGAAGTGCTTTGTTTACAGACTCTTGGAAGTTACGACCAATTGCCATTACTTCACCTACAGACTTCATTTGAGTTGTAAGTGTTGCATCGGCTTGTGGGAATTTCTCGAAGTTGAAACGAGGAATCTTAGTAACAACGTAGTCAATCGCAGGTTCAAATGATGCAGGAGTTGTACCGCCAGTGATGTCGTTTTTCAACTCATCAAGCGTGTAACCTACAGCCAATTTTGCAGCGATTTTCGCAATAGGGAAACCAGTTGCTTTAGATGCTAGAGCAGAAGAGCGAGATACACGTGGGTTCATCTCGATCACAACCATACGGCCTGTATTTGGGCAAATACCAAACTGTACGTTAGAACCACCTGTTTCTACACCAATTTCACGTAAAACTGCTAAAGAAGCATTACGTAAAAGTTGGAACTCTTTATCTGTTAGCGTTTGAGCAGGAGCAACAGTGATTGAGTCACCTGTATGCACGCCCATTGGATCAAAGTTTTCAATGGTACATACAATGATGCAGTTGTCGTTTTTGTCACGAACAACTTCCATTTCGTATTCTTTCCAACCAATTAAAGATTCATCAATCAATAATTGTTTTGTTGGTGAAAGATCGAAACCACGTTCACAAATTTCAAGGAATTCTTCACGGTTGTATGCAATACCACCACCAGAACCACCCATTGTAAATGATGGACGGATAATGACAGGGAAACCGAAGCGCGCTTGAATTTCTAAAGCTTCTTCCATTGACTCAGCAATGTCAGCTTTTGGACATTCAAGACCAATTTTACGCATAGCGATATCGAAAAGTTTACGGTCTTCCGCTTTCTCGATCGCTTCTTTAGTCGCACCGATCAATTCAACATTGAATTTTTCTAAGATACCATTTGCGTCTAAGGCAAGGGCACAGTTCAATGCTGTTTGACCACCCATTGTAGGAAGAACAGCATCTGGGCGTTCTTTCTCAATGATTGCTGCAACAGTTTGCCATGTAATCGGTTCGATATACGTAGCATCTGCCATTGCAGGGTCAGTCATAATGGTCGCTGGGTTAGAGTTTACCAAAATAACACGGTAGCCTTCTTCACGAAGCGCTTTACATGCTTGAGCACCTGAGTAGTCAAACTCACATGCTTGACCGATCACAATCGGACCCGCACCAATAATTAAGATGCTTTTAATGTCTGTACGTTTAGCCATGATGCTTCCTTAATTACTTCTTAGATGCTTCGATAAGTTCGATGAAATGATCGAACAATGGTGCGCAGTCATGTGGACCAGGGCTTGCTTCTGGGTGACCTTGGAAACTGAACGCAGGTTTGTCTGTACGATGAATCCCTTGAAGAGTTTGATCGAACAAAGATTTATGCGTAGCTTTTAGGTTTGCAGGTAGAGTATCTGCATCTACTGCGAAGCCATGGTTTTGCGAAGTAATCATCACTGTACCAGTTTCAATATTTTGTACAGGATGGTTAGCACCGTGGTGACCGTGAGGCATTTTCACTGTCTTAGCGCCACTTGCAAGTGCAAGAATTTGGTGACCCAAGCAAATACCAAATACAGGTACATTGCGAGCATCTTCAACAATTGTTTTTACAGCTTCAATTGCGTAGTCACATGCAGCTGGATCGCCAGGGCCATTCGATAAGAATACGCCATCTGGATTCAATGCAAGCACGTCAGCAGCAGGAGTTTGCGCAGGCACAACAGTTAATTTACAACCGCGGTCTGCGAGCATACGTAAGATGTTGGTTTTGACACCGTAATCGTATGCAACAACATGGAATTTAGCTTCAGGTTTAGAGAAACCTTGACCAAGTGTCCAAGAACCCTCAGTCCATTGGAAACCTTCAGGGTCGCAACATTCTTTTGCAAGATCTAAACCGTTTAAACCACCAAATGCACGAGCTTTTTCTAAAGCTTCTTCTGCCGTGATATTTTCGCCAGCAAGGATACAACCATTCTGCGCGCCTTTATCACGTAAAATACGTGTAAGTTTACGGGTATCGATATCTGCAATTGCAACGACATTGTGTTCTTTTAAATAGTCGCCAAGAGATTGCGTTGATCGGAAGTTACTGTGCAGTAAAGGAAGGTCACGAATAATTAAACCATTCGCCCATACTTTATGAATTCGACCTGACTCAGCATCTTCATCATTGCAACCAGTGTTACCAATATGAGGGTAAGTTAAAGTCACAAGTTGTTGTGCATAACTTGGGTCAGTCAAAATTTCTTGATAGCCAGTCATGGCAGTGTTAAAAACGACTTCACCAGTCGTACTACCCGATGCGCCAATAGAAGTACCTTTAAAGATAGTTCCGTCGGCAAGGGCTAAAATTGCTGGGGTGCTCAAACCAAAGCTCCTGAAATTTAGGCTGTAAAAAAGCGAGAAGACGAAAAAAAAGGAAGGCTATTTTTTAAACCTACCCTCCTATGTCTGCTCGCTTGAACTTAACACGGCATTATACGGACAATACCGTCAAAAGTCCATTCTATTTGTTGTGAATAAGTAAGATAAATCACTTGCATTTTGGGTGTTGGCTTATTTCTTGAGCGTACAAGCAAAAATGTAAGCAAATAATAATTGTTAGACAAATCAGAACTTAAATTTTATCAAACTGGAATAATCTTTTAATAAATAACGAATAATATGAGGGGATAACAATGGTAGCACGTCAAAAAAAAGCACCTACTCAAACTAAACCTAAAGAAACAATTTTAGAGGGTACAGGGGAGCTTAAAAAAACAGCAGTTGAGGTAAAAAACAAACAATAGAGCGGGTTGAAGAAACTCAAGAAAAAATGAGTCAAGAAGCAGTAGCAGTTAATAGTAGTATTCAAGAACAGCTAAAACAGTTCAAGCAAGATTTAATACAGAAGCTTGATAATTTGAAAGAACAAATGGGGGCTTCACAAAAAGATTTACTTGAGTTCAAAGATTTTGTAAAAACTGAATTTAATGCTGTTATTGAAGATTTATCTAAGTTGGGTAAAGAGTTAAAAGAAGATGTTAATCAAATTTCTTTTAAGCACAAAGATCACTTAACGGAAACATTAAAACGCTCAAAAGAACATACTTTAGAGGTGTGGAAGAAGGTTATTCCAGACACTTCAAAATTAAGCTCTACAAAAGCGACACCACAAAAAAGCTAAGAATAGTTTTATTTTAGGTGAGGTTTAAATTTCAGATATAAAAAAAGCAAAAGGTAAATGCCTTTTGCTTTTTTCATTTTAAAACTGATGTAACCAATCTCGCTTATTGTGGAAATCGGCATTTGGGCTACTATGCTGCATGGCATAATATTGATGACCTTGCGATGTATTTAACACAGCGGTTAATCCAATAAACAAGTCATCCCATTTAAGCTTATGTTTTAACATAAATTCAGTCAGATCTAAGCTTACATTTAAACCATAATGGGTGCGTTTAAGTTGATTTAGCTCAATGTCTTCAGCAACTTGAGGAGGCATATCCTCTGGATAGCGATATTCTTCGAATTGATATGCTTGCCATGCTTGAGAAGGCGAGAGGTTAATTTCACGGTAGAAATCTTCACCTTTTACGCCAATAAAAATCTCATAGCAGGTATTTTCCCAAAGGAAATCAACACGAGGATGCGCAGAAACTAGGTCTGGCCATTGAACAAATTGATTAGGATCACGTAACCAAAAGCCGACATTTAAACTAAATGGGCTTTGTTGTTCAATTGCGCCAACTAGGGAGATTGCCTGAAATCGGCGATCAAAAGCACTAAGGTCGTAACTTGCCATAAGTTAAAAATTAATTACCTAAATGTGCATGACGAACAAGATTAGAAAGCTTTTGGTTTTGTTTTGCAGCTTTTTTATAAAGTAATGCAATTTTACCAATCGTTTGTACAATTTCAGATCCTGAAACTTCAGAAAGTTCTGTAATTAAAGCAGAACGCGCTTCGCGATCTTCAGCAACTACTTTAACTTTAATAAGTTCATGATCATTTAAAGCACGGTTTAGCTCTTCAATTACGCTTTCTGATAAGCCTTTATCACCAACCATTACAACTGGGTTTAAAGCATGTCCAATTTGACGTAAACGCTTACGTTCCTGAATTGATAAAGCCGCCATAAAAATAACCTAAATTAAAAAACACCCTAGTATAACAAATTGCTTACTTAATCGCTGTAAATTCTGCAGAGTGAATAAACATTTATTCAATAGAATATTTTAGGTCTATTGAGGGGTGTACGTTATGTATTACTCTTTTAAAAGGATGGTTCTTCGTTAACTACTGGTTATTGTGGTCTTTAGGTGTTTAAATTAAATTCTGAATAATCATGTATTTATGCTTTTTTTGTTTAAGCGATCTGTATGATTGAAAAAAACGAGGACAAAGTCTAGATTTAGATACAGATGTATACTGCATGACAGATTTTTTTCACGTACAATGAGTATTAAGAAGATTTAATTTATTAGAGAGTTATGGCTACACGCATTACCAACCAAAAATTATCTAAAAGTAGTCGTGATTGGATGAGAGAGCATTTAGACGACCCATTTGTGAAAAGAGCACAAAAGGAAGGCTACCGTGCTCGTGCAGCTTATAAGCTTCTTGAAATGCAAGAAAAATATAAGATCATTAAACCAGGAATGGTTGTGGTCGACTTAGGTGCTGCTCCAGGAAGTTGGTCGCAAATTGCCGGTAAATTAGTTGGCAGTAAAGGTATTGTTGTTGCGTCTGATATTTTAGAAATGGATGCTTTACCTGATGTAACTTTCCTTCAGGGAGACTTTCGAGAAGAAGCTGTCTTTGAAGAATTGTTAAAAATTTTAGATGGACGCCAAGTAGACGTTGTAATTTCAGATATGGCCCCCAATACATCAGGTAATAAGGCTGTTGATCAACCGCGCCAAATTTATTTATGTGAACTTGCCCTCGATTTTGCCAACAAAGTACTGGGACCTAAGGGTCAATTTGTGGTAAAAGTTTTCCAAGGGATAGGTTTTGATGAATTCCGTAAGCAAGTTGTTGATAGTTTTAAAGTGTTAAAAACGTCTAAACCTGCTGCTTCGCGTGCTCGTTCAAAAGAGGTTTTCTTGATTGGACAAGGGCTAAAAAAAGCATCTAAGTAAAGTTTACTTGCCAAGTCCTTAAAAATTGTGCATTTTGTACCTTTTTAATGATTTATGTAGCTGGTTTTCAGCGTTTTGAAATGAAAGGTCACCCAATTGGGCATGATCAAATTAGATTGATATGGGAATAAAGCTTTGAGCGATCTTTTCAAGAATGCCGTATTGTGGTTGATTATACTTGGTGTGCTGATTCTTATTTTCAGCAACATTAATGGCAATGAAAAACCAACGTCGTTGAACTATTCAGAGTTCGTGGCTGCGGTAAATGCTGGTCAAATTAAACAAGTTACCATTGATGGCGAAAGAATTAGTGGTGAAAAAGTAAACGGTTCATCATTTGAGAGTATTCGTCCGGCTGTTCAAGATCCTGAACTTATGCCGAACTTGATCAAAAACAAAGTTGTTGTTGAGGGTACTGCTCCTCAGCGTCAAGGTTTGTTGATGCAGCTTCTTATTGCGAGTTTTCCTGTACTTTTAATCATTTTGTTATTCATGTTCTTTATGCGCAACATGGGTGGCGGTGCAGGCGGTAAAAATGGCCCAATGAGTTTTGGTAAGTCTAAAGCTAAAATGCTTTCAGAAGACCAAATCAAAGTAACATTTACAGATGTTGCGGGTTGTGATGAAGCGAAGCAAGAAGTTGTTGAAATTGTAGATTTCTTAAAAGACCCATCAAAATTCAAGCGTTTAGGTGCAACTATTCCTAAAGGCGTGTTGATGGTTGGTCCTCCTGGTACAGGTAAAACTTTGCTTGCAAAAGCTATTGCTGGAGAAGCAAAGGTACCATTCTTTAGTATTTCAGGTTCTGACTTTGTTGAAATGTTTGTGGGTGTTGGCGCATCTCGTGTGCGTGACATGTTCGAACAAGCAAAACGCCATGCACCATGTATCATCTTTATTGATGAGATTGATGCAGTGGGTCGTCATCGTGGTTCGGGTACAGGTGGTGGTAATGATGAGCGTGAGCAAACATTAAACCAAATGCTTGTAGAGATGGATGGCTTTGAAGGTAATGAAGGTATTATCGTTATTGCTGCTACGAACCGTGCAGACGTACTTGATAAAGCATTGCTTCGTCCGGGTCGTTTTGACCGTCAAGTGATGGTAAGTTTGCCTGACATTAAAGGTCGTGAGCAAATCTTGAATGTTCACTTGAAAAAGTTGCCTTCAACTGCAGGTGTGGATGTTCAAGTTCTAGCACGTGGTACACCAGGTTTCTCTGGTGCACAGTTGGCAAATCTTGTAAACGAAGCTGCATTATTTGCTGCACGTCGTAACAAGAATACTGTCGATATGCATGACTTTGAAGATGCTAAAGACAAGTTGTACATGGGGCCTGAACGTAAATCGATGGTGATTCGAGAAGAAGAACGTCGTGCTACGGCTTATCATGAAGCAGGTCATGCGATTGTTGCTGAAATTTTACCAGGTACTGACCCTGTGCATAAGGTAACAATTATGCCGCGTGGTTGGGCTTTAGGTGTAACTTGGCAGTTACCTGAACATGACCAAACGAGCCATTATAAAGACAAAATGTTGAATGAACTTTCAATTTTGTTTGGTGGTCGTATTGCTGAAGAAGTATTCATTAACCAAATGTCGACTGGTGCTTCAAATGACTTTGAGCGTGCAACAAAAATGGCACGTGCAATGGTTACGAAGTACGGTATGTCTGACAAAATGGGCGTAATGGTATACGAAGATGATTCTCAGCAATCATTTATGGGTAGTATTGGTAGTCGTACAATTTCTGAAACAACTCAACTTGAAGTTGATCGTGAAGTTCGTCGTATTTTGGATGAACAGTACAAAGTTGCTCGTGATATCTTAGAAAATAACAAAGATATCGCACATGCAATGGTTAAAGCGCTTATGGAATGGGAAACGATTGATCGTGACCAGATTCGTGACATTATGGAAGGTCGTGAGCCACAGCCACCAAAAGTTTATGTTGCAGACAATCCTGTGATTGATGTAACTCCAACGGATGGTCCTACAACTCCACCACCATTACCATCAATAGAGCCTTTACCAAAAGCTTAAGTTGTTTGTTAAAATAAAAGAGAGTCTCGAATGAGGCTCTTTTTTTTGTTCTGAAGATGGAAGATTTCAGTATTCTTTAAGCTGAATTGCTAGAATAATCTTAGATTGAAATAGGATGTTAAATAATGAAATTGATGCCTTTACCTAATAAAATCTTAAAATGTGGTCAGTTGACTTTGGATTTATCTCAGCCTCATGTTATGGGGATTTTAAATGTGACACCTGACTCCTTTAGCGATGGTGGTCGGCATAATGGTAAAGATGCAGCAATCGCACATGCATTAAAAATGATAAGTGATGGTGCGACAGTAATCGATGTGGGTGGGGAATCTACACGACCAGGAGCATCGGCGGTTGCTGTAGATGAAGAGATCGCGAGAGTTATTCCAGTTGTTGCAGAACTCGCTAAACATAATGTTGTGATTTCTATTGATACATCAGAACCAGAAGTGATTAAAGCAGCTATTCAGGCTGGTGCGCATATTTGGAATGATGTACGTGCACTTACACGCCCGAATGCGTTAGAAACAGCGGCAGCATTGGATATACCAGTGATTATTATGCATATGCGTGGTGAACCTACAACAATGAATAATTTGGATCAGTACGATAACGTCACGGAAGATGTGATTACGGAGTTAACACAACGTGTTGATGATGCTTTAAATGCTGGTGTACGAAAAGAAAATATTATGATTGATCCAGGGTTTGGTTTTGCTAAAAATGCACAACAAAACCTGAAATTATTAAATGAGTTTTATTTGTTATGTGAAATGGGGTACCCAATTTTATCGGCATTATCTCGTAAGCGCTTTATTGGTGAAGCCATAGGTGGTGCGGATGCTCAAAATAGAGTGGTGGGCTCTGTCGCAGCACATTTAATGTCTGTGCAGCAAGGGGCATCAATGGTGCGTGTTCATGATGTAAAAGCAACAAGTGATGCATTAAATGTATGGTTGAAAATGCAATCAAGCATTTAACTTTTAGCTAGTACTAGGCGGTATTGAGTACCGTCTAGACTTTTGTAAGGGGTGAGAGGTGTATTTTGTGTAAAAGTAATAGGAATAATAAAGAATAAAAATATATATGGATAATAAGCACTATATCGATATAAGGTTTGGTTAATGTATCAGTATGTGTTATATAAGCTCGGTTTTTAAATAATGCTACAAAATTGAGCTTAGATATGTTTAACGATTTACTTCTCCCTATGTTTGATGATGTGTATTACCCAGATATTTTAGTTGCTGAGGTAAAGCAACACATTGAACGATTTGCTAAAAAAGTAGCGAAACCAAACTTATCTGAACATGATATTTATCATTTTGCCCATGAAACAATTGTGGAAATCAATAAAATGAAGCCACAGTTTGAGGATTTGGACTCATCTTTGGATGATACCGCTGCAGATTATATTGCTGAATCAATGATGATGGTGGTGCAAGATGAGGGATATATGGAGATAGAAATGGAAGAATTGGTTGCAAATAGAGAGTGGTAATACACTCTCTTTTTTATTGGGTATTATTATATTTTACTAAAATTCAGACATAAAAAAACCAGCATATAGCTGGAAGTTTTATTGCACCATCTTCGAAGTAGAATAATGGTGCCCGAGGCCAGACTCGAACTGGCACGCTTTGTGGGCGGGGGATTTTAAATCCCCTGTGTCTACCGATTTCACCACTCGGGCATGAGCGCAATAATAGAGGACGAAATAAAACTTGGCAAGTGTATTTCCAATCAATTGCCTTTTTTTCAATCAATTCATTGTTTTGTGATTAAAAAATATAAAATTTGGCAGGTTTTAGGCAGTTTATAGCTATTTTTTTTAAAAATAGAGTTTAGGAAATTTTGATTTTTGCATGATTTTTTTGGTGTAAAACAGATAAACTGCTTAAATGAAGGTATTCAAATGTACTTAGGTCTTTCAATGAGGATGATATGAAAAAATATCTCATTTTATTTTTTGTTGGCTTGCTTGCTTTGGATTTAAAAGCATCTGATGAAAATATAAATGTAGAAGATAAAAAAGAAACAATATTTGAAATGGAAGAAAAGGAACAAAAAGAAAGTGTAGATAAGTATGAGGAAGAACAAAGAGATTATAGCTTCATAAAAAATAATTTTTATGAAGGTGATAGCATGCGAATTTATAATAATACGGCATACCGATTCGATGGTGCTCACAATAAGTTTATGGCAGGACAAGCAAGTCATATTGGTATTGATGATTTTGCTATTTCTTTTGGTTATGGGATGGAGTTTAAGCTAGATCCAGCTCATAAAGTTGGCTATGAATATGTATCTAACTTTCCGTATGATAGAGGGCGAGTGGTTCGTTTTTTTTGGTCTAAAAGATTTTAAAAGTAATTATAAAAAAAGGCTTAAACACATAAAAATGCCTGAAGTAAATAACAGGCTAAGTACAATCTTTTTAAAATGACTTTCTGAAATTTTATAGAATAATTGAGCACCTAAAATGGCAGGAATACTGACGCTAAAAACTAAAATGGCAAGATAAGGTAAATGTTCATGATGCAGGTTTCCTTTAATTAAATATGTGGCCATTGCAAAAATCTGAATGGCAAAATTAAAGTGGCGCATAATGTAGCGTTGTTTATCTTTATTTAGGTTTTTAAGCATGACCCATGCTGAGGGTAATGCACCACTAAAACCTCCTAATCCACCTAACACACCACCAATAAAGCCAATACAACTATCGGCAAGTTTTCCTGCATTTTGAATAATGGTAATTTTAGGGTTAAACAACATCAATGGACTCCAAATCATTAAAAAGGAGCCTAGTATTAATTTAAATAGTTCAGGCTTTACTAAATCTAGTAGCCATGTGCCAATAGGTACGCCAATTAAACCCGCTAAAATATAAGGTAAAACTAACGTTTTTTGGAATTTATACGTTTTCTTTTCGCTTGTTAAGGAAATAATATGGCTCCATAACGATGCAAAAACGACTAATGGTGCTGCAAGTTGAGGTGCTAAAACCCAAACCCAAAAGGACATAGCAACTAAACCAAAGGCAAAACCTGTTAAGCCTTGTACAAAACCAGCAATTACAGAACCAATAAAAAAGAGAAGTAATGTCATATTAATAATATAAAAATGTTGATTCTGATTTTAGGTTATCTTGTTTAAATTGTTAGGTTTTATTTAGGTTTTGCTTATGTTTATTCAATATATGCTCTGCATAATATGAGCAAAATATGAATGAATTCCTACACAAATAAAACAACTAGTCCCTGATCTATTCATGTGTGCATTTCATAATTTGAATATAAGCATTGAGGTGCATTTCACATGATTAAAAAAATAATGTTGTTATCTGTAATTGGATTTTCATTAACAGGCTGTGTAATGGCGCCATACGATGATCGCCCACATTATTCAGGAACTCATAGTTCACCTGATCGTCCATATTGGAATAATGGAAATACACATCGTCCTAATTACAGACCGAATGATCGTCCTCAACATCAAAAGCCTAATCAGAACAAACCTCATTTTCAAGAGAACAGACCTACTATATATGGCTCTCAAGCACATAGAGTAGATAAATCAAATGAACAAAGAAATAAGCCGACACACAATAGAACGAAGTGGAACTCTTCTCAATCTAAACAAGATGGATCTTATAGACAAAGACCATTTCGCTAATGTAGAGAGGATAAAAAAGGATGCCTAGGCATCCTTTTTTTTAATCTGTATTTTTTTGATATAAGCCTGCTCGAACAGTACCAGCTTTGGTATTTTTGATTTGAATCCAGCTTGTTGGGAGTTTTAATTGTGATAAATCACGATCGGCTTCAATATAAATAAAAGCATCTTTTTTAATTAAGGGGTCTGCCAATATTGCGAGCTCTTCCCATAAATTTAAACTATAAGGAGGATCTAGAAAAACAACATCAAACTGTTCTTTGAGAGATGGTAGTGTGTGCTGTGCTGTTGCAATTTTAAGTTTTGCATGTTGATTGGTTACTTTTAAAAGCTCTAGATTGTCTTTTAAAAATTTAGCCTGTTGAGTATTTGGTTCAATCATTACAATTTGGCTAGCACCACGGGACAAAGCTTCAAAAGAAAGCGCACCTGAGCCTGCACAAATATCTAGAACATTCGAGTTTTGAATATCCCACATGAGCCAATTAAAAAGTGTTTCACGAACACGATCAGGAGTGGGGCGTAAACCATCAATGCTTGCAAAAGGGAGTTGGCGACGTTTCCATTCACCACCAATAATACGTAATTGGTTTTTCATATCTTTAAATTACTCTTCACTTACTGCTTGCGAAGCAGCCTGTGAATTGATTGGATGATTATTAGGAGAGGAAGCAGGCGTATTTGTTACAGATGTATTGGTTGTGCTTGCTGTTGTACTGTTATTACCACTTGGTAATTCACTTGGTTTAATCCCTGCTGTCATTAAACCACCGCTCATTTGTCCTTCAGCTGGCTTAATTGGATTCTTTTTACGTGTAAGAATCCAATAATCGAATAATGGTTTGGCAAGTTGCGCCGCAGAACCGCCATGACGACCATTTTCCCACACTACAGCAACTGCAATTTGTGGGTTTTCAGCAGGTGCGAAACCTACAAACAAACCATGGTCAAGTTGACGCTCTGTCAGTAAAGCTTCGTTATACTTTTTACCTTGAGCAATACTTTTAACTTGGGCAGTACCTGTTTTACCTGCAATATCATAAAAAGGTGTGCGAATGCCTCGACCAGTACCTGAATTAACAACATCGACCATTGCTTCACGCATTTTAACCCAGTCTTCAGGTTTGCCATTGAATGGGATAATTCCATCTGTTGCATTGCGAACGGTATAAGGTTTAGCACCTTTACTTTCACGTAAAACATGAGGGGTAATATGTGCTCCTTGATTAGAGGTAATTGCAGTTGCCATTGCTAGTTGTAATGGGCTTGCTGTAAAAGCACCTTGTCCAATACTGACAGAAATCGTTTCACCACGTAACCATTTTGCTTTTCGTGTGCGAAGCTTCCATTCAGGACTCGGGTATAAGCCTGAAGTTTCACTTGGTAGGTCAATCCCTGTTTTTTCACCAAAGCCAAATTGACGCATCCATGTATTCATTTTTTCAATGCCCATTCGATATGATAGAACATAGAAGAATGTATCGCATGAAACAACTTGAGCTTTATGTAGATCTACAACACCATGACCTGTTTTTTTATGGTCACGGAAGCGGTGGCTATCGCCTGGAAGATTGAAGTAACCGTGGTCTTGAATCGCTGTTTGCCAATCGATAAGTCCATAGTGAATACCACCTAAACCAAACATAGGTTTAATGGTTGAACCTGGAGGATAAGCACCTTGTACAGCTCGATTGTAGAGGGGTTGATCTAAATTATCGCGAAGTTCGGAATAGTCTTTAGAGCTGATACCTGTAACGAATAAATTCGGATTGAAACTTGGGCTAGAAACGAGTGCTAAAACTTCACCTGTTTTAGGATCAAGCGCCACAATAGCACCACGACGACCTGCCAACTGTTCTGTTGCAATGGTTTGTAAACCATAATCAAGTGATAAATATAAATCGTTGCCGCGAATAGGGTCTTTACGTCCTAAATGGCGGAGTACATTACCATGGGCATCTGCTTCAATAGATTCATTACCGGGAACACCGTGAAGCAAATCTTCATAAGATTTTTCTACGCCAATTTTCCCGATTAAGTTTGTTCCCGCATAAGCATCTTTATCGATGTCTTTTAATTCTTTATCGTTAATACGACCAACATAACCAATGACATGGGCAAAAAGTTCACCATGCGGATAGTAACGGGTCATTTGTGTTTCAATATTTACACCAGGAAACAGGAATTTAACTTCACTAAAACGAGCAATATCAGTTTCATTTAAATTAAGTTTAATGACTACACGTTCTGTTTTACGTGAAACTTTAATGCGGCTTTTAAAACGATCTATATCTTCTTGTGTGAGTTCTAAAATAGGTGTTAAACGTTCGATAGTTTCATCAATATCTTTTATATCGGCTCGGCTTAATGTTGCAGAAAATACTGGGTAGTTGTCTGCTAAAAGTACACCATTACGATCATAGATATAACCACGCGCAGGAGCTAAGGGTTGCAGGCGTATACGGTTTTTATCTGATGCTGTTGAGAACTCATCAAAGCTTGATATTTGTAAATACGCGTAGCGCGCAACAAGTAACAAAAGGAAAAAGCTGACAATACCTACAGAAACTAGAACACGATTGCGAAATATGCGCTTTTCTTGTTGAACATTTTTTAATGGAAAGTTCTGTTTCATACGCAGTGTACTTAGGTCTGTGGGATAAAAGATTTGATACTTATTCTAGCGCAACTCAAGTTGAATTGCGCTAGAAGCATGGCTATTTAAATATAAATAATCTCAAGAAAAAGAGTTGACTTGAAAGACATAGAAATTGGGAAAGGGTGTCTATTGAATTGCAGGTAATTCTGATACATTTGCTATGAAAAAGATTTTTGAGATATTTGTACTATGCAATATTAAAGTAGAAGTATTGTAGTTATCTGTTTTTGATAAATAAAAAAGAAATTTTTGAATATTAGAAGTGTAGTTTAAGACACTTTGTTTCTAGTTAATTTATTGTTAAGTATTCAAGGGTAATATATAAATACTGTTGTTTTTGCATAAATAGCAAAGAAAAGAAAGTGGATGCTCTATTTATGAGCAATTGTGGTTTAACTGAATCACAAAAAAACAGTTATGATATTTATACTTATATAAAATTTTTAAAGTGGAAAGACTGAGAAAGCTGAGCAAAAAATGTTAAGTAATTGAGTTGATTCGGCTTTAAAGAAATAAATAACGAGAAAGTTTATATTAATCGGTTAGCATAAGGATGTGGTTAAAGATTTTAGCTCGGAAATACAATTTTCTAATATTGTTGTTATAACTGAATAGACACAATAGAAAATTATTGGGTTTTTAAAATCTTATAAATGGAAAGATATATGGAATTTATGCATGCTTGAGTACATTCATCAGTTGTGGCAAACATTTTTGCAACGTCCAGATTTTTGGGCGGTGTTGAGTATTATTCCTGTCACAGCATTTGTAACTTGGGCACATGTATGGATGGCACTTAAAATGGTGTTTTTCCCTATTCAGTTTTGGGGGTTCCATATAGGTTCTATTCCTGTTGGTTGGCAAGGGATTGTGCCACGTAAAGCAGGGCGTATTTCAGGAATTATTACAGACAATACTTTGTCTAAATTAGGTTCATTGCAAGAGTTTTTGGATGCAATGGATCCTAAAGATATGGCGCATATTATTGGTCAACAAGTTGGACATGAACTGGAATACTTGATTGATGAAGTCATGATGGATCGAAATCCGATACTTTGGGAAAACATGCCTTATGCCATTAAACGCCGTATTTATGCTCAAGCAAATAAACAATTACCAGGCGTTTTAGAGGACTTGGTAGTCGATTTAACTTTGAATGTAGAATTGCTTGTAGATATGCGTGAAATGGTTGTTAGCCAAATGGAAAATGACCGTAATCTCATGGTTCGTATGTTCTTAAAAGTAGGACAGAAAGAGATTAATTTCATTTGGCATATCAGTGCTTTAATTGGAATTGTGTTTGGTATTTTTCAAATGGTTGTATGGTTTGTGATACCATGGCATTGGACAGTGCCATTTTGGGCATCTGTTTGGGGTTTTTTAACAAACTGGATTGCAATTTGGATGGTGTTTAATCCATTGGAACCGCATTATGTGCGTTATCCTCAGTTTTTTGAAAGAACCAAAAATCATAAATTTCCTTGGGTTAAACCTATTGTTCCACGTATAGGAACCTATAATATCCAAGGGGCATTTATGAAGCGTCAAGAAGAAGTTTCAGATGTGTTTGCAAGCGTAGTGACAGAGGATTTAATTACATTAAAATCGATTATGTCTGAAATGATGTATGGCGGAAAAAAAGATAAAACCCGTCGCATTGTAAAACGACATATCAATGAAATAATGGATACGCCTCTAGTTCGTACGTCTTTACAACTTTCTTTAGGGCCAAAAGAATACGCAAAACTTAAGACGGACTTGATCGATCGCTCAATTGAAATTACGATGGTGCCTGTAAGCGACCCAGCGTTCAATGCGAGCCGTGCACAGAAAATCTTTCAAATGTTTCGAGACCGTATTCGTGAGTTGACCCCGAAAGAGTTTCAGAACCTGTTACGTCCTGCTTTTCAGGAAGACGAATGGATTTTGATTTTATTGGGTGGTGTAACCGGATTTATTGCTGGTTTAATACATTTGTTTGTGGCTTTTTTATAATTCGATGCTGATCTAATGACGAATCTTGGTGTTCGCCATACCTAAAGCGTCATGTACATTGTTAAATGAGGATGTTTATTTATGCGCATTATTTTACTAGGACCACCTGGAGCAGGTAAGGGTACTCAAGCTCAGTTGATCTGTAAGCGCTACAATGTCCCACAAATTTCAACCGGTGATATGCTCCGAGCTGCAATTCGTGAAGGTACTGAATTAGGTCTTAAAGCTAAAAGCGTAATGGACAATGGCGGTCTTGTTTCTGACGAACTTATCATTGGTCTTGTGAAAGAGCGTATTGCTCAACCAGATTGCGTGAACGGCTGTATTTTTGATGGTTTCCCTCGTACGATTCCTCAAGCTGAGGCGTTGGAACAAGAAGGTATTAATATCGATCACGTGATTGAAATTGATGTTCCAGATGAAGAAATTGTTCAACGTCTTTCTGGTCGTCGTCAACATGCTGCATCGGGCCGTGTTTATCACATCGTTTACAATCCACCAAAAGTGGAAGGTAAAGATGATGAAACTGGCGAAGAGCTTATTCAACGTCCAGATGACCAAGAAGATACAATTCGTCGTCGTTTAGGTTCGTACCATACAGAAACTGAACAACTTGTTGGTTTCTATCAAGGTCGTGCTGCATCAGGTGAAAATGCACCAACTTATGATAAATTGAACGGTTTACGTCCAATTGAAGAAGTGCAAACTGATTTGTTCGCAATCTTAGATCAATCAAAATAATTTAGATTTTAAAATCTTTAATTGTTTTGACAAGAAAAGAGTCCTAAGTCATATTGGGGCTCTTTTTTATTAAATTGAATATTGAGGGCTAAATTTTGCTTAAAGTTGGTTTAATCATCTTGGCGATTGTGTGTTTAATCGTACTTCTGGGCTTGCTGTATGTGAGCTTTAAAATGTTGCGACAAACGCAGAAAGAAGAGGCGTTAGAAAATCGTAATAAGCGAAAAGAATATGAGCTTCATCCAAAATTAAAAGAACAACAGAAAAAATAAGATGAGATAAAAATATAGATGCTTTTAAGTATCTATATTTTTAATTTTAATAGGTCGTGTTGCACCAAATTCAAAGCGATCTGGCCAATTACAGACATCCGATACGATACATTCATTGCATTTGGGTTTACGTGCAATACAACAATAACGACCATGCAAAATAAGCCAGTGATGTGAGTCGATAATAAATTCTTTTGGAATTACTTTTATCAACCGATGTTCAACTTCAAGAACATTTTTTCCTACAGCTAACCCCGTTCTATTTCCTAAACGGAAAATATGTGTATCTACAGCCATAGTTGGTTGACCAAATGCAGTATTTAGCACCACATTTGCTGTTTTACGTCCAACACCGGGCAATGCTTCTAAGTCTGCACGGTTATTCGGAACTACGCTGTTATGCTTCTCTATGAGCATTTTACAGGCTTTAATGACGTTCTCTGCTTTAGAGTTATATAAACCAATGGTTTTAATATATTCCTTAAGTCCATCTACACCGAGGGCATAAATTGCTTCGGGTGTGTTTGCTATAGGGAAAAGTTTATCTGTTGCTTTGTTAACACTTACATCTGTCGCTTGTGCAGATAAAGTAACAGCAACTAAAAGTTCAAAAGGGCTTGAATAATTGAGCTCGGTTTTTGGGTTGGGGCGCTGTTCACGTAACCGTTCAAAAAACGTATGAATTTGTTTTTTGGTCATGTTTTTTACGGTCATGTTTTAAGCTCCTAACACTGAAAGTTGCTTGTTTAAATTATCTAAGAGTATTCGTTTATTTGCATCTTCTCGAACGCTGAGTTGTTTTTCTAATTTTTTAATTTGAGTTCTAAGCTTTGCAAGTTCAATGGTTGTTTTAGCATCTTGTTGAGCAATGGCAGGTTTTTCATTTTCTGCTAATTTAATTGCAGGTACATTCGCTGTTTGGGCAGAAAACTGTGCAAAAAGCTCTGTGTCAATTTCAGCACGAACCACGGGACCTTTACGATGAATACGTCGTTTTTCTTCACGTTGAATGTGTGAATAATAGCGCTGCCTTAAATCATTTTGCTCTGTGGTACGAATAGTTTCAGTTGGTACTTCTTTAGCATCTTCAATTAAATCAATGCAATCTACAGGGCATGGAGGGATACATAATTCACAACCTGTACAGAGGTCACTTAAAATACTGTGCATAAGCTTTCCTGAACCAATAATGGCGTCTACAGGGCAAGCACTAATACATTTGGTACAGCCAATACATTCATCTTCACGAATAACGGCTTTCATACGCTGTGGACGACCATCAATTTGAATAGGCCACACACTTTCTTCTGCTTTTAATTTTGGTCGTGCCAGAAGGTCTGCCAAAGCATCAGCTACAGGCTGACCACCAGGAACACATTTATTTGCTTCTTCACCATCTGCAATCGATTTTGCATACGGTAAACACCCATCACGATGACCACATAACCCACATTGGGTTTGCGGAAGTAAGGCATCAATATTTTGAATGAGTGCAATTTGCGAGTTCATTTAGGTACCACGACTACTCAAAAAAGTAGTAAAAAGGAGAAAATTTAGTAAGTTGATGATTTTAACACGAAATATTTCATTAAGCTTGTGCTCTAAATTGATACAAAACATGTCTTTATTTGGCGCAATTTTTTCGGTTGATATAGTTGAAATATAACGAATTTTTATTAAGTATAATAAATATAAATAATTGTTATTTAATATTTAATTAAATTTCATTCAAATAATTGTTGTAGATTTATTACAAAAG